>HF993166.1 GCA_000436795.1 Bacteroides sp. CAG:1076 | reverse complement strand
GTCCTTGTCATCAAAATAATTCAAGATATCCTTGAATATCACATGTTCTATCTGTCCGGTAGCCTTGTGAACCACCATCAGTCGCGACTCATCTCTGTACTTTGCAGGATGTAATGCAATTTTCTCTTCCGGCAATTTAAATTTAAATTGTGACAGTTTCATCTTAATTATCCTTTCCTTAATCGTTTGTAATTTCTATATCTTGTTGGTCGAGCCATGTTTCAAAGTTCTCTACCTGCATACAGTCTTCCAGTTTAACCTCTCCTACCCGGGTTCGTATCAGACCGATCAGATGTGCTCCGCTTCCCAGTGCTTCACCGATGTCGCGTGCCAGAGCACGGATATATGTTCCCTTGCTGCATACCACCCGTATTTTTATTACCGGCAAGTCACATTCCAGCAGCTCAATTTCGTCGATCACTAATGTTTTAGGCTTAAGTTCCACCTCATTCCCTTTTCGGGCAAGGTCGTAAGCTCTTTTTCCGTCCACCTTACAAGCCGAGAAAGCTGGTGGTATCTGTTCGATTGTCCCTACGAAATTTTTCAGCGTGTCTTCCACCAACTGTCGAGTGATATGCTCCGTAGGATAAGTTGCGTCAATCTCTTTTTCCAGGTCGTACGACGGTGTTGTCGCCCCTAACTTCAGTGTTGCAATATACTCCTTCGTATGATACTGGAACTCCTCGATTCGTTTGGTGGCCTTTCCCGTACAGACAATCATTACTCCGGTTGCCAAAGGGTCAAGTGTTCCCGCATGTCCCACCTTAATCTTTTTTACTCCTAGTTTACGGCTGATATGGTATCTCACCTTATTCACAAGCGCGAACGATGTCCATCGTAGCGGCTTGTCAAAGTATAACACTTCTCCTTCTTTAAAGTTCATCCGTTTGTTTTTATCGTTACAAGCTGGCAATGATGGTTATAATACCCACGATGGCACAATATACGCCAAACCAGATCAGCTTACCTTTCTTCACAATATTAATCATCCATTTACAAGCGACGCATCCAGAAATGAAAGCCGCCAGAAAGCCCACAACCAGCGAGGTTGTGCTGATGCTGGCAGTAGCGACCGAAGCATCCTTCATAATCTTCATTCCATCCAGCAACGCTTCTCCCAAAATAGGTGGTATCACCATTAAAAACGAGAATTGTGCCAGCGTTTCTTTCTTATTTCCTAAAATCAGTCCTGTAGCAATCGTACTACCCGAGCGCGACAATCCAGGCATTACAGCACAAGCCTGAGCCAGTCCGATGATAAACGCATCCTTCATACTGATGCGTTCCTTCTGTCTTGGTTTTGCGTAATACGAGAAAGCCAGCAGTACAGCTGTCAGCAAGAGCATGCAGCCTACAATCAGCAGTCCTGAGCCGAAAATATCCTCTACATAATCCTTAAAGAACACCCCAACAATACCTATAGGAATCATTGAAATAATGATGTTCAGTACATATTTCGTTTCCTCATTCAACTGCCATTTAAACAATCCGCGGAATATCCAGTCGATTTCTTTCCATAAAATAACCAACGTACTCAACACCGTAGCCACATGCACTACGATTGTAAATGTCAGATTTTCCTCTCCTTCAATACCGAACAGTGCCGATCCGATAGCCAGATGTCCACTACTACTCACAGGTAAGTATTCCGTCAGTCCCTGTAGAACTCCCAAAATTAATGCTTCTATCCAGCTCATTCCGCTACATTATTATCATTATCCTGCGTACTCTTTGGTTTTCGCAGTATACCATAAATCATAAAAATAAATCCCAGGAAGCAAACCACCGGAGCCACTTTGATACGTCGTACACTGAAAATATCAGGCTCAAATGTTGTTTCTGTCGAGCCAGGGCCCGACATCAGCAGGAAACCGATGATAATCACCACCATACCTGCTGCCAGCAGGATGAAGTTCGTCTTATCAAAGGCAAAATTCTTTTTGTCCATGTTACTATGAAATATTGATTAGTTAGTATCTATTTCTTTTTATATATAGTATAACTCGCTCACCTTCATTCGGAGATACTTGTTGATTGAGATAAGTGCACATGCAGAAGTAATTATCACTCCGAAAACGAACACCGATCCCATAACCGTAATTATCACCTCAGGAGTAACAACAGCGAGTAAATCCGGTTCATATTTTACCAGCATGTAAGCCAGTCCTATCAGAATTGCATCCGCCATTGTTGCAGCCAGTATTCCGATCCATACATTCCGAATTAAGAACGGCCGTCGGATAAACGACCAGCTTGCCCCCACCAGCTTCATGGTATGAATGATAAACCGTTTGGAGTAAACTGCCAGTCGGATTGTATTATTAATCAATGCAAACGAGATCAAAGTCAGCAGTGCAGCCAGTCCCAGCAGTACGATACTGATTTTCCGGATATTGCTGTTTACAGCATCCAGCAAGTCTTGCGGGTAATTGATTTCTATAACCTGCTTATTCGATTGAATCTCATCCTTTATCCATGCGATACTGTCCGAATTAGCATAATCAGCATTCAATTTGATTTCGATAGAAGCCGTAAACGGATTATGTCCTAAGAACTCCGCGGGATCCGTCCCCATAGCCTCCGTCTGCTCTTTCAAAGCCTGAGCTTTCGAAATATAAGTAGTCTGTTTCACATAAGGTTCCTTGTTCAGTTGCTTTTGGAAATGCAAGATATCCGGCTCCTTCATATCGTCACTCACCAATACCGAGAACGCAATATTTTCGCGGACATATACAGAAAGATTGTTGGCAGCCATTACAAAGAAGACCACTATCCCCAGCAGGAGCAGCACCAGCATCGTACTGATGCTCGACGTTATAAACTGCATATCAAAGAAAGACCCTGATTTTCTGCTCATAACCTTATTTTTTTCTGAATACATAAATCATGGAACTGCTTCGTTCCTTTTTTACCAGCGAAGCAAACCACGCTTCTGTTCCCGTAACCATCCCTTTCAAGAAAGACATATGGCTTCCCCGATATTTTTCCGAAAGCATTGAAACATAAAACGCATCAAATGGCATCGGATGCCGTTCGGTTAAGATAAATCCAAACTTTGCCCCGAATTGTTGCATAGCCGATGGTGTAAAATGCCACAAATGACGTGGTACATCATATGCTGCCCATACCTCTTTGTAATGTTGGGCATCGAACGAACAAGGATTAGGCACTGCAACTACCAGTACTCCCTTTTCCTTCAGTATTTCAGAGAGTCGTTGCCATGTACCGTTAATATCTTGCAGGTGTTCCATGACGTGCCACAACGTGACCACATCGAAAGCAGCCTTTCCATAAGTAGCCAATACCTCAGGAGCACCTACTTCCAGTCCGAAGTGTTCCCGTGCAAATGCCCGTGCCTGCGGGCTTTTCTCGATAGCCGAAACTTTCCAGCCTCGTTTTTGCATATACCGGCTGAAATATCCAGTACCCGTACCGATGTCGAGCAGTTCACCGTTTCGAGTTCCACAAATCCGTTCTATCAGTGCCGCTTTTCTTCCCAGCATATATCCGCGTACATAATGGTATAGGCGGTTTGCCAGTCCCTTACGCGTATCCGTATGTGAAATGTAATCCGGCGACTCGTAATACCGGCCTATTACACTTTCATCGGGTACATGCTGTGTAAACAGAAAGCCACACGCCATACAGCGGTAAATAGTAAATTTTTCACCGGTCGCATAATGATCTGTGCAAGTCAGCACCTCTTCGAAATGCTTTTTTTCGCAGAGGGGACATGTATCTATATTGAGTATATTCACTTTATTCCCTAATTTGCTGCAAAATAACAAATAAATCGGGTATAAAGACTCTTTTGTTAAGGTTCTTTAAGAGTATATAAAGTAAGCATCTGATTTACTTTATCTGTAACTTTTTATTTGTGGAATTATAAGTTGGAAATTAAAAAAGCTCCCGGATACTTTTATTTATTAGTTTCCGGAAGCTTTTTCAATTTGTATTCTATCGAAGAATATTATTTCTTGTAGTTTTTCAGACCAGTCTGGAGGAAGTCTACGTACTTGGCGATGTCTTCATCGTACGAATATGACTTGTTCAGAGGCATACCTTCGTTGTCGAGCAATACGTAGAACGGCTGTGCATTGGCTCCAAATTTAGAGCGTTGTAGATAGCTCCATTTGTCTCCTATCGTGCGCAAGGTGCGTTCTGTTCCATTTTCTGTAACCTTTATCGGTTCCGGAAGTTTGGTCTTTTCGTCGACGTACAATGTAATAAGTACATAATCGTCGTTCAGCAACTGACTTACTTTCGGATCGGTCCATACGGCAAGTTCCATCTTACGGCAATTTACGCAACCATATCCGGTAAAGTCGATCATGACTGGTTTATTGTTCTGACGAGCATATTCCATACCCGCATCAAAGTCGGTGAATTTAGCATGTACTTCGTTCTTATATAAATTGAGGTCCTGAGTCTGCATAGGAGGTGCGAAAGCACTGACAGCTTTCAAAGGTGCTCCCCAAAGTCCTGGAATCATATATACGGCAAAAGCCAGTGAGATCAGTGCCAGGAAGAAACGTCCCACCCCTACTTTATTGTTATCATCATCGTGCGGGAACTTGATTTTGCCCAGCAGATACATACCTAATAAAGCAAAGATTACAATCCAGAGTGCCAGGAACGTTTCACGGTCGAGCAATCTCCAACCGTATGCCAGGTCGGCAACCGACAAGAATTTCAAAGCGAATGCCAGTTCCAGGAATCCCAGTACTACTTTGATGACGTTCATCCAGCCTCCAGATTTAGGCATAGACTTCAGCCATGACGGGAACATTGCAAAGAGGGTGAACGGTAAAGCCAGTGCGATAGCGAAGCCCAACATACCGATAGCCGGAGCAACTACGCTACCTGTAGTAGAAACTTCTACCAACAAGAAGCCGATGATAGGACCAGTACAAGAGAAAGATACCAACGACAAGGTAAATGCCATAAGGAAGATGCTAAGCAAACCTGTTGTTGCTTCTGCCTTGCTGTCGACGGCATTGCTCCACTTAGACGGTAAGGTAATTTCGAATGCTCCGAAGAAAGAAGCAGCGAAAACAACCAGCATCAGGAAGAACAAGATGTTGAAGATGGCATTGGTAGACAATGCATTAAGTGCGCTCGCTCCAAAAATCAATGTAATGGCAAGTCCCAGTGCTACGTAGATAACTACGATAGAGGCACCATAAGTCCATGCATCGCGAATACCTTTTTTCTTATCCTTTGTACGTTTCAGGAAGAAGCTGACAGTCATCGGAATAATAGGCCATACACAAGGAGTAAACAAGGCGAGAAGACCTCCTACCAATCCGGTAAAGAAAATGTAAATCCAGGAATGTGATTCCTGCTCTTCATTACTTCCATAGCTGGAAAGTTCTTTGATAACCGGTTTCCAGTAATCTGTAGCCTCCTGCAAAGTTTGCGGAGCAGCTACTGTGGCAGAATCAACTGTCTCGACTGGCTGGGCGGTTGCAGTCTCTTCCGCTGCTTTTGCATCGGCAGATGTTGTCGAAGTGGCTCCGGCAGCAGTTCCTTTATATGAAAAATCTACGCTGGTAGGCGGCAAGCAGTTTTGGTCGTTGCATGCGCCATATTCCAGATAACCGGTCACCAGATAATTACCTCCAGTCAGTTTGACCTTCTGCGAGAACTTAGCTGTACCTTCGAAGAATTTCACTTCCATATCGAAGATAGGGTCCATTTGTTTGATTTCTTTTCCTACCGGAGTAAGTTTACCAACTAATTCAGCACCTTCTATCTTGTCGATGTTGAAAGTTGCGGAAGTCGGACCGCCTTCTTGCAGGTCGGTAGAATAAACATGCCAGCCCTGGTCCATTGTACCAGTAAAAATAATTTCTGCTTCATTGGCCGAAAGATTTTTCCATTCGGTCTTGAATCGTACCGGATCTTGCATCTGGGCGAACATGGGCAAACAGATTAACGCCATGAGCAGCCAACTGAGCGTGATTCTTCTTTTCATCGTTTCTTTTCGATTTTTTTTGATTGTAAAATATGAAATTTGTTTTTGTTATTCAGTAACTTCGATACCTTTCAGTGTCGCAGAACTCGATTCGGTGATACGTACGCGTACAAAATCGCCGATGCGGTGTGTACCCCGGTCGAATACCACTACCTTATTTTGTTCAGTTCGTCCGAACAATTGTTCTTTCGAACGCTTGGACACCCCTTCTACCAGTACTTCGAAGGTTTTGCCTACATCGCGGGCATTGCTTTCGGCCGACAACTGATTCTGTAGTTCTATCATTTCATTCAGACGGCGTATCTTGACTTCTTCGGGTACGTCGTCGGGCAAATGTTTGGAGGCATAAGTTCCCGGACGCTCAGAGTACTTAAACATAAAAGCAGAGTCGTATGCACATTCACGCATCAGTGAGAGGCTCATCTGATGATCTTCTTCTGTTTCAGAATGAAAACCGGAGAAAATATCCGTACTCAGTCCACAGTCGGGTATGATACGGCGGATTGCCTCTACCCTTTCCAGATACCATTCGCGTGTATATTTACGGTTCATCAGTTTCAGAATACGTGAACTTCCGCTCTGTACCGGCAAATGTATGTGCTTGCATACGTTAGGTACATCGGCTATGACGTGCAGTGTTTCGTCGCTCATATCTTTGGGATGTGAAGTTGTAAAGCGTACACGCATTTCGGGTACAGCCTCGGCAACGATACGTAGCAGCATCGGGAATGTTACCACCTCTCCTTCCCGTTCGAAACGGTACGAGTTTACATTCTGACCCAACAGAGTCACTTCCTTATAACCCTTGCGTTGCAAATCGTGCACTTCGTTTAAGATACTTTCCACATCACGGCTTCGTTCACGTCCGCGAGTGTAAGGCACGATACAGTAATGGCAGAAATTGTTACATCCGCGCATGATAGATACAAAGCCGGAAATGTGATTTCCACAGATTCGTGACGGGATGACATCGCGATAAGTCTCTGTTGTTGACAGTTCTACGTTGATAGCCTTCTCTCCTGCTTCGACGGCACCAATCAAGTCGGGCAAGGTCAGGTAAGCATCCGGTCCCGCTACCAGATCGACATGATGGTTTTCGATCAGGTCGTTTTTTACGCGTTCAGCCATACACCCCAATACACCTACGATAAGATGCTTGCGTTTTTTCTTCAGCGAGTGGAAAAATTCCAGACGGTTCAGGATTTTCTGTTCTGCGTTGTCACGGATAGAACAAGTGTTCATAAATACAGCATCAGCTTCGTCCAGGCTCTCGCATGGCGCATATCCTGCCATCTGCATGATAGATGCGATGACTTCGCTGTCTGCCACATTCATCTGACAACCGTAAGTTTCAATAAACAGTTTTTTGGTTTCCAGTTCGGTTGCGGATTTAAAGTCCGCTCCCGTAGCTTCTTTTGTCATAATGGTATGTTATTATTTAATAAATTCATTTGCAAAGATATGAGTTTCTTCCCTAAAATCCATGAATGTGTTATATTTATTAGTATCTTTGGGCAAATCCTTAACATTTTGGTAGACTATGGACGACGTGGTAAGCATACTTGTTGTAGTAGCGGCTATTGCCTTGGCCGCCTGTCAGAATTATGCCAAGAAGAAAAAGACGAAAAATACTGTTTCCCGCAGGAAAACGGCAAAGCCGATTCCAGTTGTCGGGAAGAAGGAAGAAATAGTACCGGATAAAGGTAGTGACTCCGTAGCCCAATATGTTGATAACAAGAAAAATAGAAAGGTTAAAGGAGAAAGTAAAAAGAGGCGGGAAGTAGCTGTCGAACCGCAGAAAAAGCCATCGCCTCGTATTGCCCAGCCGGCAGTGTCGGGAAAAAATATCCGTTTGAGTACACCGGAAGAAGCACGGCGTGCATTCATTTATTCTGAAATCTTTAACCGTAAATATTAACCGGAAACAATGTAAGTTTAATACTAACAATTATAAAAACACCTAATACCATGAATTATAACTTTATGACCGCAGCCGAAGCTGCCAGCCTGATAAAAGATGGAGAGATTATCGCCCTGAGCGGGTTTACACCAGCAGGAAGTCCGAAAGCCGTAACGGCAGAGCTTGCCAGGCAGGCAGAAGAGAAACACGCCAGGGGAGAACACTTTCAGATTGGGATCATTACTGGAGCTTCTACGGGAGATTCTTGCGACGGGGTGCTGACGCGTGCTCATGCTATTCATTTTCGTGCACCATATACTACCAATGCAGACTTCCGAAAGGCTGTAAATGCCGGCGAAATCAATTATACAGATATACATTTGTCGCAAGTGGCACAGCGTTTGCGTTCCGGATTTTTGGGACATGTTACTACTGCGATAATCGAGGCGTGTGAAATTACAGCCGACGGACGGATTTATCTGACGGCAGGGGTAGGTATTTCGCCAACCATTGCTCGCCTGGCCGACCGTGTGATTGTAGAATTGAATGCAGCTCACAGTAAAAGTTTGATAGGGGTGCATGACTTGTACGAAATGGAGCGTCCTCCATATCGTCGTCCGATTCCTATCGTCCGTCCCAGCGACCGGATCGGATTGCCTTATATTCAGGTGAATCCGGAAAAGATTGTCGGGGTGGTAGAAGTGAATCTTCCGGATGAGGCACGTGGTTTCCACGATCCGGATCCCGTAACGGATAAGATCGGGCAGAATGTTGCCGATTTTCTGGCTGCGGACATGCGTCGGGGAATTATCCCGTCTACCTTCCTGCCATTGCAGTCGGGGGTAGGAAACATTGCCAATGCGGTACTCAGCGCACTGGGTAAGGACCCCAGTATTCCGCCGTTTGAGATGTATACGGAGGTCATTCAGAACTCTGTCATCAAGTTGATAAAAGAGGGTAGAATCAAGTTTGGTAGTACTTGTTCGCTCAGTGTGACAAACGATTGTCTGCAAGATATTTACGATAATATGGATTTCTTCCGTCATAAGCTGGTGCTTCGTCCTTCGGAGATCTCCAACTGTCCGGAGGTAGTTCGCCGTATCGGAGTTATTTCAATGAATACGGCTATCGAAGCTGATATTTATGGTAATGTCAATTCTACGCATATCTGTGGAACAAAGATGATGAATGGTATCGGTGGTTCGGGCGACTTTACCCGCAGTGCTTACATCTCTATCTTCTCTTGTCCGTCGACAGCGAAGGGAGGATGTATCAGTTCTATTGTGCCGATGGTATCGCATCTGGATCACAGCGAGCATTCGGTCAATGTGATTATTACCGAACAGGGTATTGCCGACCTGAGAGGAAAGAGTCCGATGGAGCGTGCACAGGCTGTTATCGAGAATTGTGCTCATCCGGATTACAAGCAGTTGTTGTGGGATTATCTGAAGATTTCTACAAAAGGGCAGACTTGTCACAGTTTGTCGGCTGCGCTGGGTATGCATCAGGTATTCATCAAGCAGGGTGACATGCGCCTGACTAACTGGGCTGATTTCGAAAAGTAATTTCCTGATTTATCAGATAGGGTAATTCCCCTTTGCACTTTATGGAAAATAAAGGCGCAGAGGGGAATTTTCTTTTGGGGAGGTAGTTGCTGTAACCTGTCGTCAGAAGTTGTCCGGAACATCTTCGGGTGTAGCCGGATTTGTCTGCATGTTTTTTTATTTTTTGTACAAAAAAATTTTGTTTTTGTACAAAAACTTCAGGGTTTCTGGCGAGCTGTTTCTATAAGCGTGGGCAAGTCATCGGATGAGCTTCCTCACAAGTGTGTGAAAGGAGGGGAGTATATCGTTCTTTATATGTTGATATGTTTGTTGAAAGCTCTGTTGACAGTTCCTTTTTCAATCGGCTTATTAACATTGGTTTTCTGTTGACAATTAATATATTAACTGCTATTTGAACAGTTGTTCACAGACTGTTTATAACACCTGTAAGTTTCGTTGAAAACCTGGTGACGTTTCAGTGAAAACGTGCCGATGTTTTGCTGCATTTCCGGGCGGAAAAAATACAGCTTGTGCCGACATCCAGAAAGGGGTGAGAGATAATAGGCTGCAAGGTAATGGGTTGATTGATATTTGTTAGCGGAAAAAACGGGTTTATTCCCGAAGTCTTACTATCTTTGCACGATATTGCGGGAAATAGTAAAAATCAAATATACAATCACCACTATGGAATATAATTTCAGAGAGATCGAGAAAAAATGGCAGCAGAAGTGGGTGGATAACAAAACCTACAAGGTTGTCGAAGATGAATCGAAGAAGAAGTTCTATGTACTGAACATGTTCCCTTATCCGTCGGGAGCAGGACTTCATGTTGGTCACCCGTTGGGATATATTGCCAGCGATATTTATGCTCGTTACAAACGCTTGCAGGGCTATAATGTATTGAACCCGATGGGGTACGATGCTTACGGCTTGCCTGCCGAACAATATGCAATTCAGACCGGCCAGCATCCGGCTATCACTACTGTAAATAACATCAACCGCTACCGTCAGCAGTTGGACAAGATTGGTTTTTCGTTCGACTGGGACCGCGAGGTACGTACTTGTGATCCGGGATATTACCACTGGACTCAGTGGGCTTTCCAGAAAATGTTCAACAGTTACTACTGCAATGCTTGTGGAAAAGCTGAACCTATCAGTGAACTGATCAAGCATTTCGAGGAAAAAGGAACAGAAGGGCTGGATGTAGCTTGCAGTGAAGAACTGAGCTTTACAGCAGAAGAATGGAAAGCCAAGAGCGAAAAGGAACAGCAGGAAGTACTGATGAACTACCGTATTGCTTATCTGGGTGAAACGATGGTGAACTGGTGTCCGCAACTGGGTACCGTACTTGCCAACGATGAAGTAGTGGATGGTGTATCAGAACGAGGAGGTTATCCAGTTGTCCAGAAGAAGATGCGCCAGTGGTGTCTGCGCGTTTCGGCTTATGCTCAGCGTCTGCTCGACGGACTGGAGACAGTAGACTGGACCGATTCGCTGAAAGAAACTCAACGTAACTGGATCGGCCGTTCGGAAGGTACGGAAGTTCGTTTCAAGGTAAAAGACAGCGATCTGGAATTTACCATCTTTACGACTCGTGCCGATACTATGTTTGGTGTAACATTCATGGTTCTGGCTCCTGAAAGTGAGCTTGTTCCGCTGCTGACAACCGAAGGCCAGAAAGCAGAAGTGGAAGCCTATCTGGATCGTACAAAGAAACGTACCGAACGTGAACGTATCGCCGACCGTCGTGTAACAGGCGTGTTCAGTGGTTCGTATGCCGTCAATCCGTTTACAGGAGAGGCTGTTCCGGTATGGATCAGCGATTACGTATTGGCTGGTTACGGTACGGGAGCTATCATGGCCGTTCCGGCTCACGACAGTCGTGACTATGCTTTTGCAAAACACTTCAACTTGCCTATCATTCCGCTGGTAGAAGGTTGCGATGTATCAGAAGAAAGTTTCGATGCCAAGGAAGGTATCGTATGTAATTCGCCGAAAGCTGGAGTTACTCCTTATTGCGATTTGAACCTGAACGGACTGACTATCAAGGAAGCCATTGCCGCTACCAAGAAATATGTGAAGGAACATCAGTTGGGCCGTGTGAAAGTGAACTATCGTTTGCGTGATGCGATTTTCTCCCGCCAGCGTTACTGGGGTGAACCGTTCCCGGTTTATTACAAAGACGGTGTGCCTTACATGATAGACGAAAGCAAGTTGCCGCTGGAACTTCCTGAAGTAGACAAATTCCTACCTACCGAAACAGGTGAGCCTCCATTGGGACATGCTACCAAGTGGGCGTGGGATGTAACCAAAGGTGAAGTGGTAGAGAATACAAAAATAGACAACGTAACTGTTTTCCCGCTGGAACTGAATACTATGCCGGGATTTGCAGGTTCATCGGCTTACTATTTGCGTTATATGGATCCGCACAATGATCAGGCATTGGTTTCTGAAAAAGCCGATCGTTACTGGCAGAATGTGGACTTGTACGTAGGTGGTACGGAACATGCTACCGGACACTTGATTTATTCTCGCTTCTGGAACAAGTTCCTGTTCGACCTGGGGGTGAGCATCAAGGAAGAGCCTTTCCAGAAACTTGTCAATCAGGGTATGATTCAAGGCCGAAGCAACTTTGTTTACCGTATCAAGGATACCAATACATTTGTTTCACTGGGCTTGAAAGACCAGTACGAAGTGACTCCGCTTCATGTCGATGTGAACATTGTATCGAACGATGTGCTGGATGTAGAAGCCTTCAAGAACTGGCGTCCTGAATACAATAACGCAGAGTTTATTCTGGAAGATGGCAAGTACATCTGCGGCTGGGCTGTAGAAAAGATGAGTAAATCGATGTACAACGTAGTGAACCCGGATATGATTGTCGAGAAGTATGGTGCCGATACACTGCGTATGTACGAAATGTTCCTCGGACCGGTAGAACAGTCTAAGCCGTGGGATACAAACGGTATCGACGGTGTTCACCGTTTCTTGAAGAAACTCTGGAACTTGTTCTACGACCGTCAGGGCAATTTCATGCCGGCAGAAGGAGAACCTACCAAGGAAGAGCTGAAAGCAATTCATAAGCTGATCAAGAAGGTGACTGGTGATATTGAAACCTTCTCTTACAATACGTCTATCAGTGCCTTTATGATTTGTGTAAACGAACTGACTTCGCTGAAATGCCGTAACAAGGCTGTGATGAGTGATCTGGTAGTGTTGATTGCTCCATTTGCTCCACATCTGGCAGAAGAATTGTGGGAAGCTTTGGGCAATACAACTTCGGTTTGTGATGCACAGTGGCCGATATTCAATGAAGAGTATCTGAAAGAAGATAGTGTGAAATATACGATTTCTTTCAACGGAAAAGCTCGCTTTACAATGGAATTCCCTGCCGATGCAGACAATGAAACGATTCAGGCAGCCGTAATGAGCGATGAACAGTCGCAGAAGTGGATTGAAGGCAAAACTCCGAAGAAGGTTATTATCGTGCCGAAGAAGATTGTAAACATCGTACTTTAATCGCAGACATATGGAAGCGATTCTGAAGAAAAAAATAGGCAGGGAGTCGAAAGACTACCTTGCCATTACTTTCGGACTGGTATGTTATGCGCTGGGATGGGTAGCTTTTCTGTTGCCTTATCAGATTACAACCGGAGGGGTGAGTGGTATTGCCGCTATTATTTATTATGCTACAGGTATCGAAATTCAGGTTTCTTACTTTGTGATTAACGCTGTTTTTCTGGGATTTGCCTTGAAAATTCTGGGACCTAAGTTCAGTGTGAAGACCATCTATGCCATCTTTATGCTGACTTTCTTGCTTTGGTGGTTTCAGGTTTTGTTCAGAAACAGTGCCGGAAATCTTCCTCAGCTTCTTGGACCGGGGCAGGAGTTCATGGCTTGTGTTATCGGTGCCGGACTGCTGGGTTTCGGAATCGGTATCGTATTCTGCAACAATGGTAGTACGGGAGGAACTGATATCATTGCATGGATTATCAACAAGTACAAGGATGTTACCTTGGGACGTATGATGATGTACTGTGATATCGTAATCATTTCATCGTGTTATTTCATTTTCCACGACTGGAAGCGCGTTTTGTTCGGTTTCTGTGTATTGTTTATCATGAGTATCGTGATAGACTATGTAATCAACAGTTCCCGTCAGTCGGTCCAGTTCCTGATATTCTCGCGGAAATATGAACAGATAGCAGAAGGCATTTCTACCAAGATAGACCGTGGTGTGACATTGCTCGACGGTCAGGGCTGGTATAGCAAGCAAGATATCAAGGTTATTGTTGTACTGGCGAAGAAAGTGGAATCACTCGATATTTTCCGTCTGGTGAAAGATATTGATCCGGATGCTTTCGTTTCCCAAAGTAATGTAGTGGGAGTGTATGGCGAAGGATTTGACAAGCTGAAAGTGAAATAAGTTCGGCTGTCATTTGTTGGATGTAAACAAACTCCCCGGGAGGTTGATGAAATAAGTAAGTTTTTCCGGTTAATATAATTTGTATTATCGGAAAAACTTATTTTATTTTGTAGAGTGAAGAGTTTGTGCTTGAAACACATTTTAGTCCGACTATGGGGGATATCTTTTCGGCTTGTTGGCCGGAGAGCGGATTTTAGTGTAACATCGAGCAGGAAGAAAAGTTTAATTGATTGATTCTTAAATCTGTAACTTGAAAAAATATGTGGAAAATCATCCTGATGGCATTATTAACGGGCTTCTTTTCTTTAGGTAATACTACATTAGCCGATAGTTTGACGCTTCATTCCGGCTGGCAGTTTTCGAAGTATGGAAGCAATGAATGGTTGCCTGCTGTTGTGCCGGGTACGGTTCATCAGGATTTGATTGCTCAGGGAAAATTACCGGATCCTTTTTACGGGATGAATGAAGACAAGATACAATGGGTGGAAGATGAAGACTGGTTGTATCGGACTTCTTTTACGCTTACCGAAGAACAGTTGGCTCACCAAGAAATATTTTTAGTGTTTGAAGGGCTTGATACATATGCCGATGTTTCGCTGAACGGGGCATGTATACTGAAGGCAGACAATATGTTTGTTGGTTATCGGGTTCCAGTGAAGCATTTTTTGAGAAAAGGAGAGAACAAGTTGCTTGTCAGCTTCCGGTCACCGCTTCGTGAAGCGATGCCTCAGTGGGAAACAAACGGTTTTATTTATCCTGCTGCCAATGATCATCGTGCCGAACGGGTAAGTATTTTCACACGCAAGGCTCCTTATTCGTATGGATGGGACTGGGGAATTCGGATGGTGACTTGTGGTATCTGGCGGCCCGTTCGTCTGGAATTTGCCGGTCAGGCGGTAATAGAAGACTATTTTGTTTGTCAAGAGTCGGTCACTTCCAGTCGGGCAGAAGTAGACAATCGTCTGGAAATAAACAATCTCAGCAACCAGATACAGGAGGCACAAGTAAAGATTACCTGCACGTACGGACAGGAAAGAAGCCGGATGATAGAGCAGGCTGTCAGCTTGCAGCCGGGAGTAAATACGGTATCGCTTCCTCTGAACATTGAATCTCCACATTTATGGATGCCGAATGGATGGGGAGAGGCTGCTTTATATGATTTTCATGCTTCTGTAACCATTGATGGAAAGACGGTTGCCTGCAAGCAACATCAGATAGGACTTCGTTCGATACGTGTCGTACAAGAGAAGGATAGTCTGGGTATGAGTTTCTATTTTGAAGTAAATGGCATTCCGATGTTTGCCAAGGGCACCAATCTGATACCTTCGGATGCTTTGTTGCCACGTGTCACCCGTGAGCGGTATGTCCGTCTGCTGGAAGATGTACAGGCTGCACACATGAATATGATACGTGTATGGGGTGGAGGAGTTTATGAGGACGATGCACTATACGAAGAAGCCGACAAACGTGGCATACTGGTGTGGCAGGACTTTATGTTTGCTTGTACACCTTATCCACACTATCCTGCTTTCCTGAAACAAGTATCGGAAGAAGCGGTTTATAACATCAAACGTCTGCGTAATCATGCTTCGCTGGCAATGTGGTGTGGAAACAATGAAGTAAATGAGGGCATGAAATACTGGGGCTGGAAGAAGAAATACGGTACCGAGATATACCAGCAACTGGCAGATGGTTACGATATTTTGTTCCGTCGGTTACTGCCGGAAAAGGTTAAAGAACTCGATCCGGGCCGATTTTATCTGGAGAGTTCTCCTTATGAAGCCAATTGGGGAAGACCGAATACCTGGAAGAATGGAGATAGTCATAACTGGGGAATATGGTACGGGCAGAAACCTTTCGAAAGTCTGGATGCCGAAATACCTCGTTTTATGAGCGAATTTGGCTTTCAGTCGTTCCCCGAAATGAAGACGATACATTCCTTTGCTTCACCGGAAGACTATAACATGGAATCGCCGGTGATGAATGCACATCAGAAAAGTTCAATCGGTAATTTCCTGATAAAAAAGACAATGGGATTATATTATCGGGTTCCTGAAAAATTTGAGGATTTGGTGTATCTGGGACTTGTGCTGCAAGGACAGGGAATGCGGCAGGGAATGGAAGCTCATCGCCGGAATCGTCCTTATTGTATGGGTAGTTTGATCTGGCAGCTTAATGACAGTTGGCCGGTTGTTTCCTGGTCGGCTATCGACTATTACGGTAACTGGAAAGCATTGCATTACCAGAGCCGCCGGGCGTTTGCTCCTGTACTGGTAGATGCGGTCCGTGAGGGAGATAAATTGAAATACTATGTTATGTCGGATGTGCTGAAGACAAAGGATATTGTATTGCAGATTGAACTGACGGATTTTAAAGGAAAGGTATTGCGTCGTCATCAAGTAAAAGGTGAGCTGCCGGTTAATTCTTCTGCTTTGTTCTATGAAGAGGACTGGAATAGTGCCTTTGCAGCGTGCGATACAACTACTTCGTTTATACACATGACGTTGAAAGGAGCTCACGATCGTCAGGTGCTTTCGGATGAGGTTTATTATCCGGTGCGTCCCAAGGCGCAGCATCTACCTCAGGCAAAAATAAATTGTAAGATAAAAAAGAAAAACGGTGCTTGTGAACTGACGTTGAAATCGGACCAACTGGCACGTGATGTATTTATAGAAATACCGGTTCAGGGCGTACGCTTCTCGGATAATTTTTTCGATTTGTTGCCCGGAGTTTCCCGGAAAATACTTATAACCTCAGGTGACGGATCTCCATTGGAGGATGTTTCAGTGCATATACGTCAGCTGAGTGATATCTCATATACTGAAAACTAATTATTAATACTAACCTTTATATTTAACTTTTATGAAACCATTCTCAAAATTAAATTGCTTGGGGTTGGCGTTTGCTGGAATGTTGGTTGCGTCGTGTTCGGAAAAGCCGGCGGCTGTAGCTGATTATCAGATAGTGCCTATGCCTCTGGAGATTACAACTCCTCAACAAAGTGGCTTCCTGCTGAAAAGTGGAGAAACAATTTATTACACAGCCGGTAATGAAAAAATGAAAAAGAATGCTGAGTTTCTGGCTTCTTTTATTAAAGAACAAACCGGTATTGACCTGAAGGTACAGGAAGGTGATAAAGAAAGCGGAATTGTACTGAAACTGGGACTGGAGGCTAATTCGCCGGAAGCATACCGCTTGACTGTAGACGGTAAGAAGGTGGTGATTACTGCTCCTTCTGAAGCTGGTGTATTCTATGGTATTCAGACATTACGTAAATCGGTTTCTGTACATGAAGGAGGTGGGGCAATTGAACTGCCTGCTGTTGAAATCAATGACAGCCCGCGTTTCAGCTATCGTGGTATGATGCTCGATGTAGGTCGCCATATGTTTACCGTAGACGAGATCAAGACATACATTGATATGCTTGCTCTGCATAATATCAACCGTTTCCATTGGCATCTTTCCGAAGATCAAGGTTGGCGTATCGAAATCAAGAAATATCCGAAGTTGACGGAAATCGGCTCAAAACGTGCTGAAACAGTTATCGGACGTAATTCGGGTAAATATGATGGAAAGCCTTATGGGGGTTTCTATACTCAGGAGCAGGCTAAAGAAATTGTAGCTTATGCGGCTGAACGCTATATTACCGTCATTCCTGAAATAGACCTTCCTGGACATATGCAGGCTGCACTGGCTGCTTATCCAGAACTGGGATGTACAGGTGGTCCGTATAATGTGTGGACTATGTGGGGTGTTTCCGATAATGTGCTTTGTGCAGGAAACGACAAGACTATTCAGTTCATTAAGGATGTGCTGGCTGAGATTATCGATATTTTCCCGTCACAATACATTCACGTAGGCGGTGATGAATGTCCGAAGGATAAATGGAAGACGTGTCCGAAGTGTCAGGCAAGAATTAAAGCCTTAGGTATTAAGGGTGATGACAAGCATTCGAAAGAAGAATATTTGCAGAGTTACGTCATCAAAGAAGCCGAAAAATTCCTGAATGAACACGGACGCAACATTATCGGATGGGACGAAATCTTGGAAGGTGGTCTGGCTCCTAACGCCACTGTTATGTCGTGGAGAGGTGAAGCTGGTGGCATTGAGGCTGCACGTCAGAAACATAATGTTATTATGACTCCGAATACTTATTTGTATTTCGATTATTATCAAGCTAAGGATACTGATCACGAACCACTGGCTATCGGAGGATATCTTCCAATGGAACGAGTATATAGTTATGAACCGATGCCTGCAGACTTGACTCCCGAAGAACAAAAATATATTACGGGTGTACAGGCTAATCTGTGGACTGAATATATTCCGACTTTTGCGCAGGCACAATATATGGTACTGCCTCGTATGGCTGCTCTTTGTGAAACACAATGGAGTGCTCCTGATAAGAAGAAAGATTATGCGGGATTCCTGAAACGTACAGCTCGTCTGACGAAGATTTACCAGTTGAAGGGCTGGAATTACGCCACTCACATTTTTGACGTGAATGTAAACATTGTTCCTAATCAGGAAACTGGCAAGTTGGATGTCAATGCATATACTATCGATGATGCTCCAGTATACTATACACTTGATGGAACGGAACCGACAGCTGCTTCGTTGAAGTATGAGAATGGTCTGGCTATTGATAAGGCTTGTGTTTTACGTATGGCTGCTATTCGTCCGGAAGGAAGTTCACGTATTACCTGCGATAGTATTTCTTTCAGTAAGGCTACAGCCAAACCGATTACAATGCTGCAACCAATCAATAAAGCATACGAGTATAATGGAGCTACTACACTGGTAGACGGCATGATTGGTAACCGTAATTATAAGACAGGACGTTGGATTGCTTTCTATGAAAATGATCTGGAAGCTGTTATCGACTTGAAAGAAGCAACGGAAATCAGTTCAATGACTTTGCATGCTTGCGTGGAGAAGGGTGATTGGATATTCGATGCCAGAGGTATTTCGGTAGAGGTTTCGGATGATAACCAGACATTCAAGCAAGTAGCTTCTGAAACTTATCCGGCAATGAAAGAAACTGATCCGAATCAGATTTATGAGCATACATTGACATTTACTCCGGTAAAAACTCGGTATGTCAAAGTAAAAGCACTTTCGGAAAAGAGTATTCCGGCATGGCATGGAGGAAAAGGTAAGCCTGGATATTTGTTTGTAGATGAAATTATTTTGAATTAATATAGGCTGATTACACGTAAAAGTCCGGTTTCCGATATTGGGAGCCGGGCTTTTTTTGTATAGAAGGAGAGAGGTTTGCTAAGGTTATGCAGGAAATAGCTGGTGTGAAGTAGCGGCTGGTTGCTTGAGTATGTGTATCTTTGTGCAGAAAATGAAGTATAACAGAGCAGATTATTGATTATGAAAAAGAAACTGGTTTTTGCTACGAATAATGCTCACAAATTGGATGAGATACGTGCCATATTGGGGGATAAGGTAGAAGTACTGAGTCTGAAAGACATTCACTGCGAGGCTGATATTCCGGAAACGGCAGATACGCTGGAAGGAAATGCCGCTTTGAAAGCAGAATATATTTATAAGAACTTCGGTTTGGATTGTTTTGCTGATGACACGGGCTTGGAAGTAGAGGCTTTGGGGGGTGCTCCAGGAGTATATTCGGCACGTTATGCCGGAGGAGAAGGACATGATTCGGAAGCTAATATGAAAAAGTTACTTGCAGAGTTGGATGGAAAAACTAATCGTAAGGCGCAATTTCGTACGGCTATTTGCTTGATTGAGGGAGGAGCAGAACATCTCTTCGAAGGTATTGTGAAAGGCGAAATAATCGAAAAAAAACGTGGCTGTTCGGGATTTGGTTATGATCCGGTATTTGTTCCTGAAGGATATACCGAAACATTTGCTGAAATGGGCAGTGAAGAGAAAAATAAAATCAGCCATCGGGCACGGGCTACACAAAAGTTGTGTGATTACTTGAGCCAGGAATAAATGCAGATAGATTGCGGAACTTCATCTACTTGAGCGATTACTGCTAAGTCAAAATCGGGCAAATAGATGAAGTTCCGTCATTTTTTCATACAATTATTTACAAATTTCATTAAGGTATAATTCTACCTTTTCAAAGAAAAGCGAAATATGTGCTCCGTCTGTAAATGCATGACTTACAGTCAGGGCGATAGGCATGATGCGTTTGCCCTCACGTAGAATGGCTTTTCCTGCATTCATTAGGGGGTAGTCCAAAGGATGTCCTACTTCTTGTTGGGTATAGGTAATTGAGGTGAAATAAAGCTTTGGAGTAGCACTTAGCAAGATCACATCGAATTCTCCTTTTTCATATATATTTTTGTCGGTACCATATGGATCACCATCTTCTGGTATGGAAGTGACAATCTGCCTGGCTTCTGCATAAAAACTTTTGAAATCGACGTGATAGGGGATACGTACTGTATAAAATGTTTTGCCGGGTACTGCAATAGGGGAAATGACATCTACTGTATCGTGGTAGACCACTTGTCCGTTTTTATCCCACCTATAACGGAATTCCTTTATTTCATTGGCTGCCCGTAATATGGCATAAAGGTAATATAGAAAGAATGATTTTCCATTGGCTTTGGCATGGTTATATGCTTCGGTACAATCGACTTCACTGGTTATTGAAATCCATGAATTGGCAAATCCACGGAAGAAATTATAATTGTTTTTCCGCTCCCAAGTTTCTATATTTACGATATGTTTCATATATTTTTGAATTTTAGAGCTACTTTTTGATAAGTAGGCATAGGCAGACCTAAGCGTTCTCCCAAATTGATCATATCGAACAGCATACCTTGTATCTCTGACTCATGTCCGCGTGCAAGGTCTTTTTGCATTGATGCAGTGCTGTGGGGGTCGAGTTTATCTATTACTTTCAGGTTATAAGATACAGGATCTTCTGGATAAGTAATTCCCATTTCTCGTCCGATTGCTGCACTTTCTTGTGATAGTCCGATAAAAGTATTACGTACTTCACCTTCGTGTTGTACTTCTCCCATTGGTACATTGTGGTAGGCTCCTGTACATGCCATGGCTGAGATAAATGCCCATTTGATGAATGTATCGCGGTTAATATCATCGGAAACATCAACTTTGATACCGCAATTTCTTACATCTGCTGCGATGGCTTCAATACGTTCCTGACTAACTCCTTGTTCTGGCCGTGCACCAACAACCAGGCGAAAGATACTTCCCATTTGAGTAATTTCTCCTTCTCCTGAAACAAAGCCTACTATGTAGATACAACCATCAAGAACAGTTACTTCGGGAGTAAGACGACCGATGCGTGGCCCTGTACCATAAACATTTAATATAGGAATAACCAAAGTATGAGGATTGGCAGCGCGTTTTATTACTTCTTTGACTGAGTCGATGGAATATCCTTTGACGCAGACAAAAATGACATCCGCTTTTCCTTGATATTCTTCGGCCGTATAAGCGTTAACTTTCAGATAATGTTCACCTTTGAGATCCGATTTCAGATGAAGTCCCTGGTTGCGGATACTTTCGAGATGTTTTCCCCGTGCGATACATGTTACATCTTTTCCTGCCAGTGCAAGAAATCCGGCGATACTTCCTCCTACACCGCCGGTACCTATAATAAGATAGTTCATGGTTTATTGTTTTAGGGTTAAAAAATAAATCGGACGCTCGACAGCGACCGATTTATTAAGGTTTAATTTCCTATGATGGGTATGTTATTATACGTTGAAACGGAAGTGCATAATATCTCCGTCTTCTACGACATAATCTTTTCCTTCTACATTCAGCTTACCGGCTTCGCGAACAGCAGCTTCCGAGCCATATTTGATAAAATCATCGTACTTGATGACTTCTGCACGGATAAAGCCTTTTTCGAAGTCGGTGTGGATAACTCCGGCACACTGAGGAGCTTTCCATCCTTTATGGAATGTCCAGGCGCGGACTTCCATTTTACCGGCTGTAAAGTAGGTTTCCAAGTTCAGCAAGTTGTAAGCAGAACGGATCAGACGGCTTACTCCCGACTCTTTAAGTCCTACTTCTTGCAAGAACATCTGTCGGTCTTCATATGTTTCCAATTCAGCAATGTCGGCTTCAGTCTTAGCTGCAACAATCAGGATTTCAGCTCCTTCTTCTTTTACGGCCTCACGTACTTGATCTACATACTTATTTCCTGTTACAGCACTGGCTTCATCGACATTGCAAACATACATTACAGGTTTAGAAGTCAGTAAGAATAAATCGTGAGCGATCTTTTGTTCATCCTTTGTTTCAAACTGTACGGTACGTGCTGATTTTCCTTGCAACAGTGCATCACGATAACGTACTAATACTTCGTAAGTTTGTTTAGCCAGTTTATCACCTCCGGTCTGAGCCTGCTTCTGTACTTTCTGAATACGGCTTTCTATTGTTTCGAGGTCCTTCAGCTGAAGTTCTGTATCGATGATTTCTTTATCGCGGACAGGATTTACGCTACCGTCTACGTGTGTTACATTGTCATCATCAAAACAGCGTAAGACGTGAAGAATAGCATCTGTTTCACGAATGTTGGCAAGGAACTTATTACCGAGTCCTTCACCTTTACTTGCACCTTTTACCAGTCCGGCAATATCTACAATTTCTACAGTAGTAGGTACGATACGGTCGGGGATAACCAGTTCTGCCAGTTTGTTCAAGCGTTCATCTGGAACTGTGATGACACCCACATTCGGTTCTATCGTACAGAAAGGGAAGTTGGCTGCTTGAGCTTTTGCGTTCGATAAACAGTTGAAAAGGGTCGATTTTCCTACGTTAGGCAAACCGACGATACCACATTGTAATGCCATAAGCTTATATTATTTCCTTATTAATTATCAGTATATTTCGGCTTGCAAAGTTAGTCATTCTTTTTGTCTTTTGCTAAGAGCCTCTTTTAATTTTTCCAGGAGGGTACGTTTGTAAGTGTTTATCAGATTCTGATTTATAGGCCATAAATCGTTTTAAGATACAAAAAAGCCATATCAAAACCTAAAATAACCGTTTCGATATGGCTTTTCTCTTTTGTTATGATTTTTTTAGTATGTCATCGTATTCGGGCATACATATCAAGCTATTATATTACCTGATTGTCAGTTCGCCTCATAAACATTGATTTCGGTGACGTCTACTCGGATTGGGTATTTAACTATTTGATATTTTAAATGTCTGGTGGTTACGGAACTTATGAATTTGACATACTGGATACTTTCTTGTACATCAAGTGTTCCCATAGTCTTCCATTCTGTACCGTTATCCGAAGTAAATAGTTCTATTTGAGTCGGGCAGTAAGCATTTCCCCAATGGTTGGTGACTATACCGGTTATTGTTTTAGGAGTCTGGAAATCAATTGTGATCCAGAATCCAGCATTGTCCTGAGCAATATCTGAATAAACATTTCCATCAATTACATTTGTTGCATTTCCTTGCGCTGCGGGATCTACTTGTACATACCATGAAGTGCGGTCCATTAAATGACTGTTTTCAGGCGTTCCTTTTTCCAGGTTATTTATTGAGTATTCTTGCTTGGTTAATGAGAATGCAATTGATGTAAGTGCAGAATTGGTGCTTATCATGGTATTTGCATTTTCAGTTTGTAGGTTGACAAGCTGAATTTTGAATTCTCCACTTAATAAATCATGAGTCTGAGCAAGTTCTTCCTTACCAGTATCAGACAATGATAATATGATATCTTCCGATTCCGTTTCACCAGCTTTGATGACAGGCTGATCTGTATTTAAGCTGAATGCAGATAGAGGGATGTCACCTGTACCGGAAACCTGAAGTATACCTGTAATATCTTTAGCTGCAGGCTTCTGAACTTTCAGCTTAAAAGTTATTTCTACATTTCCGGCAATTCCACCGGGAGAGTGTTTTAGAGTAAATGTAGAGTTGTTGAGAACTAAATAATCATTTCGTTGAATGTAGACATATGTGGCATTCCATTCATTCTCTGACGATTCATCATCTTTACATGATGATAATCCAGATGATATTCCTGCCAGCAGGAATATCATCAATATAAGTTGATAAGTTATTTTCATGTTGATGTTAGTTTTGTGGTTCTGGGCATTTAATACCATCAGCCCATTCTAAAGTATTACCTGTTTTGATTTGTGCATCATATCCATGACCTGTAAAGTCTTTAGCCGTTTTCGGGTCTCCGTCGTTAAATCTCCAATATGCCAGTAGGCCTTCTGAATCAGGCTGTACATAACACATATTTTCCTGAATTTCAACTTGTGAAAGTGGTCTGGTCCAGATACGTGCTTCACTGATAAATCCATCTAAGAAACGTCCATTATATGAGAATCCAAAATGGAAGTCTCCTCCATCATATAAATTAACAGGTCCTCTGGTTGCTTGTTTGGTTGCTGCTACTTCACCATTTACATATACGATGAACTGGTTTCCATCAAAGACAACGGCAAGGTGATACCATTTTCCTGTATCGAATGTCATTTCAGGAGTTACCTGGTCTTTAGCTGTAACCTGGAACTGATTGTTTTTAATAGTAACATCACCAAAACGTAACAAGAAGTTTTCGGCATATTCAATACCCATGATGGAGCTAATATATGGGTCTGAATTACAGAAACTGTTAACTTTCACACGGCATTCCATTGTTATTTGTGGAATGCTTTGCAAAGAAGGATCTTTTGTAAAATTAGGTACATTCAATGAACGTCCTCCAGACAGCGACAGAACTTTGGTGATGATAGTACGGTTAATCACGATATAGTTTGTTCGACAAGATTCCAATATAGGGTATCCCTCGGCCGAAGCTAACGAAATTGGTACAAGGTAGACTGCTCCGTCTTCCATTCCTTCTGTTGTAGTAAGATTAAACATGACAGGAGTTGATACACAAGAACCTTGTTTGATGACAGATTCGCTTTTTTCCAGGTTATAACATTGTTCCGGAAGAACTTTGTAATTAGTACCTTTTTCACTGTTATATTTATCGACTAACGAGTTATCTATTCTGAAAGAAACTCGTAAATCTTGTTCCGCTTTAGCTGTACAAGTAGCGCTAACACCAAAGCTTTGCGGTCCATCAATTGTTACTCTGCTGACTGTAGTCTTTTCTGTTCCTGTCATGTAGATCAGGTGGCTTAATTCTTCTGCGTTTTTACACCCGGTCAGGAAGAAAAACAGAAAACCTATCAGAAGTTGAATTGTATTTAAAGTTTTCATAGATTATATAGTTATTTTACAGTAGGATTCATTATTTGGATAGCCTGTCTTAAATATTTGTATGTAGGTAAGGCCAAATATTCATATTCCATGTGGTAAGTTCCCACTCCGGCCTTTGGGCCTTGTTCGGGTGTAAAACGAGCCATACCTTCCAAAGAAGGCATTACATTTCCGTATTTATCATGGTAGTTTGGGTTACCTCCTGTTTGCCACAGACTCTCGAAGTTTTCAGTAAAGATGTATTGCTCAGGTTTCCATCCAACATTTGCTGCTTGATTGAAACGATTTTGCAGGTCAGTATCTCCTGATGAATTATATGCTTGTACAATTCCATAGTCAAAATATTCGGATAAGCCTGGATTCATATGATAAGGTTCTCCATCGATACTTAATATTTTGCCTGTTCCAGATTTAGGACCTACATATTTACCCATCTCATGAATAAATACTTCCATATTATCTTTGTTACATAATGGACCGCTTCCGCCATAATTAGGCTCATAATCGAAGTCAATGCCATCATAATTGTATTTGATAATAGTATCATTCAATGATTTTGCATAGCTTGCATAATCTATGGTGCCATCTTCTGCGATGAACATTTCTGGAACGGTATGTGCGAAGATTGTAAATATTACTTTAGTTCCTTTTTTCTGCTGTACATAAGCCATATCAGCTTTCATTTCAGGAGTTAAGTTATAAGTGTTTCCCCAAATAGATATGATATCTACGCTATCAGGTACATTATCCAGTCGTGTTGACATTGCAGAACCCGTAGCTGTCCAGTTACCAAACCATCCGAAACAGAGCTGATGCTTAGAACTTTTGTATTGCCTTAAAGCTTCAAAATAGTCTTCTGATTTTGTAGGAGGTACTTGTACATCAAGAGCTTCTGGAGTAGTTTGCTTGTCGCATGCAACAAAGGTTGTGCAACATAACATAACAATGAAGTATAATATCTTTTTCATATCAATTCTATTTTTAAAAAATTATTTTTTATCCCACCACAATGAAGTGCCTCCATGATCGGCTCCATTCAAAAGAGATATAGCGTTTTTTACGTTCTCATTATTGTTGTCGTATTCAGTTTGCGGGAATGGCAGACGACGAATTTGTTTTTCCGTATCGATTGTTCCTCCACTGTAATTTTTGACTACCGGGAATATCTTAGGATAACCGGTACGACGGAATTCGCTCCATGCTTCCATTCCTTCAGGGAACATAGCCAACCATTTCTGAGTGATGATTCGTTCCAAGTTTGCTTCAAATCCTTCTTCTGTCTTGTAGACGGGAGTTATAGTAGAACGAGGTTCTGCACTGTTGTTGCCTACTTTATCTTCGAATTTAGCAGGTTTAGCTGTATCATCTGTCAAATAATTTCCAATAGCAGCAGAGTGCTGTTCGAAAGATGTTTGAACTCCCTGCTCATACAAGTCTTTAGCGTTACCGTTCATATTCCATTGTCTTAAGGCTCCTTCAGCTCTTAAGAAGTAAGCTTCAGCTGCGCACATCCATAAAACAGGATCGGTCTTTTGTACATTAGGGCAGGAGAGGGCACGATATCCTTCAATATTATCTACGATAATTCCGTTACGCATTCCATGATAATCGCCGGCTGGTGCAGTTGCCTGACTAAAATATTTAGAGATTCGACTGTCTTTATATCCTTTCAGATAAGATTCCATGGAAGCTCCCATTCGTGCATCTTTGTACATATCCCATACTACATTGAGCGGATGATAAACCGTAATTCCATTGTGACTGTGAAGAAGTGCATTGTCGGCATTGCTTGTCATTACTCCCAATTTACTTTTTACGACAGCCTGTTCTGCATATTTCTGTGCCCAGTCTGGTTTTACATATACTACACGCATTGCCAGGCGCAGCATTAACGTATTAGCAAATTTTGCCCATTTGCTTACATCTCCTTCGTAAACCAGATCGTAGTTTTTCAGCGGACGTGCTGACGGGCTCTCTGTAGCATATTGTTCCAGAATCTGACTTGCCTCTGTTAATTCATTAAAGAATGATTCATATACTTTTTCTTGTGAGTCGTATGGAACCATAAGACTTTCACCGAATTTGAAGTACGGGATAGGGCCATAAGCGTCGGTTACACGGTGCATGGCTGCAATTTTTAGAACTTGTCCGATCGCATAAGTAACTGGTTCTTCTGCTTTGACTTCCTCTGTCGCTATTTTTTTCCATTGTGGCATTACATTCTGATATGCAATGGAGAAAAGTACATCGCTCCATCCACCAAAGCGAAGATTATAAGTCTGGTTGTTAGAAGAACTATTCCAGTTGTCGCTACCGGACATGTATCCAGAAAAAATGTCCCCTACTAAGTTTTGTGCGCGCTGATATGCATTTGCACCTTCATCGCTACAAGGAATAATATCTAATTGCATCGCACTGATTGAGCCTCCTGTACGTAAGTTATCCATATCCAGCATATCATCAGTAACCTTGTCTGGATTGGTATTCATTTCTTCATATCCCGCAGTACAGGCATTCAGCCCACACAGTAGTAAGCATGTAGCCCCTATGCATTGTATTTTCCCTAAAAAGATTGATTTCATAATTTTACGAATTAAGGTTAGAATTGAAGTTTAACACTAAATCCAATGTTCCGTAAGCTCGGCATCATAAAGTAGTCTATACCCTGATAATAAGTACCTGTAGAAGATGCTAATTCAGGATCGAATGGAGCTTTGTTGTAGAACATGAACAGATTCTTTCCAATAAGCGAAACTGTTACATCTTTCAGTTTATTGTTAAACCATTTGTTAGGTAGAGTATATCCTAATGTCATTTCGCGCAGGCGAACATTGGTAGCACTATAAGTATAGAAAGCCAGTAATCCAGTCGTACCTCCTCCTACTACAGAATAATAACTTTCCGGATTCAGCAACCCGCCATTTACGACAACTCCACCATTATCGCGTGCTTCGGCGCTGGCTTGTGATGTTCCGAAGCGATCCATCATGGCTTGTGTTGCAGAAACGCATACACCACCGATACGCCAGTCTATCAAGACGCCCAGTGAGATGCCCTTATAGGAGAAAGTATTGTTCCATCCAATGTTATATTTTGGATCTGCATTGCCTGCCTTTATCCAATTTTCAGAGTCGGCCTGAATACTTCCGTTTTGTGGATTTACATATATCTCTCCCTGATGATCACGCTTCAAGCCAGTTACATAGATATCTCCGATACTACCTCCCTCAGTTAAACGTTGCTTATACGAATCATTGGTACAAACATCGATGTAAGGCATATTTCCGATTTTTTCACCTGTAATCGGGTTAATCGTATTGGGATCAAGTAATTCTTTGATTTTATTTCGGTTCATCGTAAAAGTAAGAGATGAATGCCATAAGAAATCTTTTATCTGTTGTTTATAAGTAAGAGTTGATTCAATACCCCAGTTATTAACCTTACCTCCATTTGCATAGAAATGTGAGTATCCGGAGCTGGGAGGCATGGATATCGTAAAGAACTGGTTATAGGTATTAGAATTATAATAAGTAACGTCCAAATTTAATTTATCCTCGAACAAACGCATATTCATACCGACTTCGAATGATTTCGTTCGTTCCGGTTCCAGGAAAGTTGCAGGGATGAAAGGCAAACTTTCTATATTTCCACCGCTGATTCCATAAGCTAAAGATGTCATATAAGGCTGAGGCGCATTACCGACTTCACTATATGAAGCGCGTAACTTTAAGAATGAAATAGGGGTATGGCTCAGGTCAAACATTTCAGTTGGAACAAACGATAAGCCCACAGACGGATAGAAGAACCCTGAGTTTTTGTGGGAAGTAAATGCAAAAGTAGAGAACCAGTCATTTCGACCAGTTACATCCAAGAATACAGCACTCTTGTAAGACAGTTGCAGCGTTGCAAATACAGCCTGTGTATTAGTATGTATACCTTTTGAATCGAGAGGACGGGTTTCCGGGTCATTTTTGATAATATTTTCGAAGGTAAACAAATTGGCAACTTTAGCCAAATGTCCTTCATAACCGATTTTTTCTCCAGAAACTTCGTCGGTTACACTTGCTCCAATATTAGCATTGATGCCATAATTACCAAAGCGTTTATCAATATTCAGAATAGCATCTGCATAGAAATTCTTGTATTGGGTAGTTTGTTTCAGATAGTTACCGTAATCTGAAGCAAACAGGTTACTGGATGAGGCTGATATTTTACGTTCGTAAGTATCTTGTGAATTATCAACGCGCAGACGTCCTGTAGCTTGCATCCAGTCGGTTATTTTCCAGCTTAAATTAGCTGTAAACATGTAACGCATTTTGTTGTTCTCGAAGTGCTCTCGGTTGACAATCCAATATGGGTTCTGCATGGATAGGCCTTGTTCCCCATAAGTCCAGTTCTGGGTAGGGAAGTTGCGCTCTGGATTAAAGTGTTCGTAGGTTTTGAATTTAGTAAAATCGTCAGATGGTGGAAAAAGATACAATGGAACCAACGGGTTATGAGCCTGTCCTTGTACCATTAGATTATGATTGTTCTGAAGAATGTAAGAAGCACTCATATCCAATGTCAATTTATCTTTTATCAGTTCTGTTGTATTGCGAAGCGTGAAGTTATACCTGTTATATTTACTATTTGGTATAATTCCTCGAGAGTTTGTAGACGAAGCTGAAAAATATGTCTGATTCCGGTCGTTTCCACTTGTAACATTCATAGAGTTGATTTCATTGAAACCTGTTTGGAAGAAATCAAGTGGATCATACGAAGAAGGAGTTGCCAATTTGTTACCCCAGCTTTCATATACCAGGTCATTTTTCCGTCCGTAAGTATTTTGGAAGCGTGGCGTTACGAATGGAGTTGTAAATTGTGTATTATTTGAATAGTTGACGGTAAGTTTTCCTTCTTTACCTTTTTTGGTTGTAATCAGCACGACACCATTTGCTCCAGATACACCATAAAGTGCAGCAGCTGCAGCTCCTGTCAGTACAGACATCGATTCGATATCATCCGGATTGATACTCGAGATTCCGTCGCTATCACCTCCATCCGGCATTTCAAAAGAGCCTTCCGGTTGTGTAGAACGCATGGATGACAAAGGAATACCATCGACAACATATAGTGCATTGTTGTCGCCGAACAATGATTTCGTACCACGCATGACGACACGTGTTGATCCACCAATACCATTTGCACTTTGGTTGATGGTTACTCCCGCTATTTTACCCGTCAGACTGTTTACGAAGCTGGCATCCTTTATGGTTGTAATTACATCACTTTTTACTTCCTGAACATTATAAGTCAACGATTTTGTTTCCCGTTTGATACCTAAAGCTGTTACTACCACTTCTTCAAGTGTTTCAGTATCTTCCTTCATAACTATATTGTACGAAGTATTTGGAGATACTGTTAGAGTAATAGGTTTATATCCGACATACGATATTTCCAAAACATCACCCGTTGATGCTTTTAGTGAGAATTCACCATTGAAATCGGTTATTGTTCCATTAGAAGAGTTCTTTATTTTTACATTCACTCCGATAAGGGCTTCTCCTTTACTGTCTTTTATACTACCCTTAATTTGTATATTTTCCGGAGCTATTGATTTGACGCTCTCGTCAGGAGATTGTTGTGTATTAGCACTATAGGCAAGTGTAGGCACTGCCAAATGGAACATAGTACCAACTAATAAAACGAGATTTGTTCTCATTTTAAAAGGGTATTTTAGGCTTAATCTATCTTGTTGAGATAGAACCTTGAAAGATGTTGTTTTTTTCATATAAAATAATAAGGTTACTGGTTCATGCCAAAGATTCACTTTTGTTATAAACCATATTGGCAAATAGATAATGGGGAAGTTGTTAAGTCTTGATTATTCTTCCGGGCAGAGCATTAACTGTCGTCTGGTATCATGAGCTTTGTTCTTTTTAAGGTTGTTCTTTTTTTACTTGTTACTTTATGTGTTGATTTGTTGATAGTCTGTTACTTTATAGGTTGAAGAGAGTATTGTTTTTAAATATATTTTATCGGTAGCTATAAGATTAACAAAATATGAATGATGTGCTTTCTATATATTAAATATTTTTATTTATGCAAAGATAGAACTTTTTATATAATGAAGCTTATTTTATAATTGAAAAATTGTGGAGAGCTTACTTTTTTATTTATTGAAAATAATATATTGATAACAGTGAGGGCTGATAGTTTTGAAGTGGAAAGCTGGAGTACTGCTAACAACCAGAGAAGATACCTTAGCTTGAATTCGGGTTGATATGTAAATCCGAAATTGGTTGATGTGAAATACAGAATATCAGTTTTTAGTAACAATTTGTTATTTTCCCTGTCGAAAGTAAGAATGTTTGCAAAGAGTATAAAAAAAGAGGCGCTTCTCACGAAGTGCCTCTTTTTGTTAGAGAGTTTATGAAAATATTGTTTTTTTTGTATGCAGTTTTTACATGTTCATGGTTACAGTCATCTGTGGAACAAGGATATAATCCTTTTTTGAATTATTCCATTTATAGTATTGGATTGTAGTGCTTCCTTCATTGTATGTATACTTGATACACATGTTGTTACGCCATTCACCTCTACTTTCATCCCACTTCTGTAGAATGTTTTCCACAACTTGTTTCTTGTCGTTATATTTATAGTTGTACTTTTCAAAATTTGTCAGAATACCTTCATTCATTTTATAAACAGTTTCCGACATCTTTACTCCATCTATTTCTTCAGTATTGTATATTAGTTCAGTTTCAGGACTATTAGCAAAAACTGTAAGGTTAGCGGCAAAAACAAATACTGTTACAAATAAACTCTTGAGTAAATTCATCTTTTTCATATCTTTTGTTTTTAAGGTTTTACTATCTTTTTGTTTTTAATTACGCTGCAAAATTAGTAAAACCTTTTGATGTTGCTAACTTTTCGGCAAGAAAAAATGAATATTTTAGCAAATTGTTATCATTTAAACACCTGTTAACAGTTGGAATGAACTAATGTGCTTCCAGCCAATTCTTACCCCAACCGCAGTCTGCTCGCAAAGGTGCTTTCATTTTGTAAGCAGCTTCCATTTCGCTAATCACAATTTGTTGCACTTTCTCCTTTTCTTCGGGCACGACGCTGAAGTTCAATTCATCGTGCACTTGAAGGATCATTTTAGAGCGGATACCTTCTTCTTGGAAGCGTTTGTATATACGAATCATTGCCACCTTGATAATATCAGCCGCACTTCCTTGTATTGGAGCATTGATGGCATTACGTTCGGCATACCCACGGACAACTGCATTTCGTGAATTGATATCGGGCAGATAGCGTTTTCGTTTGAAGATTGTTTCGATATAACCTCTTTCTTGTGCCAGACGAATACTTTTATCCATATATTCTTTTACGTGTGGATAATTTTCGAAATAGCCGTCTATTAGTTCCTTGGCTTCTTTTCTTTCTATATTTAATCGTTCTGCCAGTCCGAAAACCGATATACCATATATAATACCAAAATTAGCCGTCTTAGCTTTGCTTCTTTGTTCGCGTGTTACACTTTCCAAGGGCTCCTTATAAATCTTTGCAGCAGTAGCAGCATGGATATCTTGTCCTTTTTGGAATGCTTCTATCATGTGCGGGTCACCACTTAAGTGTGCCATGATGCGAAGTTCGATTTGTGAATAATCGGCAGAGAAGAATTCACAACCTTCATCGGGAATAAATGCTCGCCGGATTTCCTTTCCATCTTCATTGCGGACAGGGATGTTCTGCAGGTTTGGATTGCTTGAACTGAGTCGTCCCGTAGCAGTAACAGTTTGGTTGAATGAAGTATGTATATGTCCGGTTTTAGGATTGATAAGTAAGGGAAGGGCATCGATATACGTACCCAATAACTTTTTCAGCCCTCTGTGTTCCAGTATTTTCCCTACTATTTCATGTTTGCCTCGCAAACTTTCCAATACTTCTTCGGAAGTGACATATTGTCCGGTTTTAGTCTTTTTGGCCTTGTCTGTTATTTTCAAGCGGTCGAATAATACTTCACCTACTTGTTTGGGAGAAGCGATGTTGAATTCTATTCCGGCAAGCTGATGCACCTCTTCCTCCAGTTGTTGCATACGTGCTGTAAAATGTCGTGAAGTTTCCTTCAATGCTTCTGTGTCGATACGTACTCCGTTACGTTCCATATAGGCAAGTACCGGTACCAGTGGCATTTCAATTGTTTGGAATAATTCGTCGACACCGTCTGATACCAGTTCTTTTTCCAGTACATTTTTCAGTTTCAACGTGACATCGGCATCTTCGCAGGCATACTTATAAACAGAAGAGGGAGAGAGGTCACGCATGTTTTTTTGATTTTTACCTTTAGGACCTATCAGCTCTTCTATTTTTATGGTTTCATATTTCAGATACACCTCAGCAAGATAATCCATACCATGGTGAAGTTCGGGCTGAAGTACATAATGGGCTATCATGGTGTCGAACATTGGACCACGGACTTCAACGCCGTAGTTGCCAAGTACAAGCATATCGTATTTTATATTTTGTCCGATTTTCAGTGTTTTTTCATTCTCGAATATTGGTTTGAATTTATTAACAATTTTCAAAGCTTCTTCACGATCTGCTGGAACAGGTACATAAAAAGCCTGATTTTCGGTGAAACTGAAGCTCATTCCTACCAATTCGGCGGTTATAGGATCGGTTCCCGTCGTTTCTGTGTCTAGACTGAAAAAATCTTTTGTAACGATATTTTGTAAAAATTCGTCTATTTTATTCTCTGAATCAATTAGTTGGTAGTCGTAATTCAGCTCTTCTAACCGCGTGAGATTTGAATTTTTCTGCTCGCCTGTATTCTCGTCCGCAAAAAATCCAAAGAGATCGCTTTGAGGAGAGGCCGTTGGAGCAGTAATTTTCTTCTCCGTTTTAAGAATACGATCCAATAGAGTACGAAATTCCAATTCTTCAAAAATTTTGCGAAGTTCTTCTTCGTCGGGCTGTTCACGCTTCAGTGCTTCCATGTCGAGCGAGATTGGCACATCCGTTTTAATTGTAGCCAGAAATTTAGAGAAAGTAATCTGTTCGCGATTATTCTCCACCTTTGTCTTGATAGCCCCTTTCAGTTGATCGGTGTTAGCAAGCAAATTTTCGATACTTCCAAATTGGGCGATTAATTTTTGGGCTGTTTTTTCGCCTACCCCCGGACATCCCGGAATGTTGTCGGCAGTATCTCCCATAAGTCCCAGCATATCGATTACCTGCGAGGGTGATTCGATGTCGAACTTGGCTTTGATTTCTTTTACGCCCATAACTTCAAACTCCTTGTCGCCGTATTTAGGTCGGTACATAAATACCTTTTCCGAAACCAGCTGACCATAGTCCTTATCAGGAGTCATCATATATGTTGTAATGCCTCGTTTCCCGGCTTCGGTAGCAAGCGTTCCGATAACGTCGTCGGCTTCGTATCCTTTCACTTCGAGAATCGGAATACGATAAGCTCGTATAATATCCTTGATAACAGGAACAGAGAGGCGAATTGCTTCGGGAGTTTCTTCGCGTTGTGCTTTATACTGTTCGAAAGCTTCGTGGCGGAATGTGGGACCGGCGGGATCGAAGGCAATGCCTATATGAGTAGGGTTCTCTTTTTTCAGGACATCCTCCAGAGTATTGACGAATCCCATGATAGCTGATGTATTGAAACCTTTGGAATTGATACGCGGATTTTTGATAAAAGCATAGTATGCGCGGTAGATAAGTGCATACGCATCGAGTAGAAACAGTTTCTCCATTCGTGTAAAATTATTAAGTTTTCTACGTAAAAGTACAAAAAAATACCGTATTCGCTGTTTTATTATTACTTTTGTACCCAAATAAATCTCCATGGATAAGTTAGCAATAATCAAGAAACCCGTAGAAAAGGAATTAAGCGAATTTAAGGCTCTTTTCGACGCCTCATTGAAAAGTTCCACGCCGTTGTTGAATGAAGTTTTAGGCTATATCAAGCAGAGGAACGGAAAAATGATGCGTCCCATTCTGGTTTTGCTTATGGCAAAACTTTATGGCGGGATAAATGAATCTACTTTGCATGCCGCACTGTCGCTGGAACTACTTCATACGGCCAGTCTGGTGCACGATGATGTGGTAGACGAGAGCGACAAGCGGCGGGGGCAATCGTCGATTAACGCGCTATATGACAATAAGGTATCCGTATTGGTAGGCGACTATATGCTGGCAACCAGTTTGCGTCATGCCTCGTATACCAGACATATCGATTTGGTTGGTTTGGTAGCCCGTTTGGGACAAAACTTGTCAGAAGGAGAAATTATCCAGTTGGTAAATATCAGCAATCGCGATTTTTCAGAAGAGATTTATTTTGATGTTATCCGCAAAAAGACTGCTGCACTGTTTACTGCCAGTGCAGAAAGTGGAGCCATTTCGGTTGATGCTCCGCAGGGTGAAATAGAAAAGGCGGCACTTTTCGGCGAGATGATAGGCATTGCTTTTCAGATAAAGGATGATATATTCGACTATTTTAAAAACGAAGAGCTGGGTAAGCCTACTGGGAATGACATGATGGAAGGCAAGCTGACGCTTCCGGCACTACACGTGTTGAATACGCATGCCGACGAGGAAAAGAAGGAACTTGCATTGCGCATCCGTTCACTTAGTGCATCGAAGGAAGAAATTGCAGATTTTGTCGATTATATAAAGCAGAAGGGAGGAATTGCGTATGCGGAGCAAGTAATGTACGATTATCGCAACAAAGCATTGGCTTTGCTCCCTGAATCGGCTGATGAGTCTATTCGAACAGCACTGACAGCTTATATTGATTATGTAATCGAACGCAACAAATAATACTCTCATTGTTTATTGGCAAGAGTTTAAAGAAATCTGTCAATATAAAGAAAATATCCCTTCATTTGTGTTTCGTCTTCTTTGTAAAGATGTCGCGAATGAAGGGATATTTTTTGTACAAAAAAAATAATGATTTGTACAAATTTTCAAAAAACGTTTAGACGTTTTAGTACTTTTCTGTGCATAGCCTGAGAAAGTTTTCAGGTATGTTCCGATGATACATTAAAGAAATAATCAACTTGTTGCCTGTCATGTTTCTCTCATCATTTATAGAGAATCGTATATATTGTATTGTCAAATTTCTTGTTAATTCATATGTCTTTGTCGTTTTTATTTTCTTATTCTTATATATTGCTTATATAAAATGAGATATATGTATATACATTTCCTGCTTAATGTATGCTTTTTTTATTTTATGTAAAGAAAATGTGATAAAAAATTTTGATGTATGATAAAAAAACTATAATTTAAGCGTTGCTAACCTATTATATTTTTAATACCTTAAATCTATGGACATTTTGTTTCGTTGGGGTAAAATGCATTATATGCAAAAGGCTCTATTTGTATTGTTATCGATGGTATTGGTGGCTTGTGGTGAGAAAGAAAAGGTAAATCTGCCCGATGAGCCTGAAACTCCTGCAGCCACAATTACATTGGCCGAAGGAACTGATACAAATCCATTATTGGATACTTCTGGGGGAACTGTAACGTTGCATTTTACGGCGACTGCCGACTGGAAAGCCACGGTAGGTAATATACGTGCTGTTGGCTGGATTACCATATCTCCGGCATCGGGTAAAGCAGGAGAGGCATCGGTTACAATTTCGGTCGCTGCTAATAATGGCACCGACGAGCGTAGTGCTTCCGTTTTCTTGGAGTGTGGCGATACTCGGGAAACAATTGTCGTTTCACAGAAGCAGAAGGATGCATTGATTGTATCTCAGCAAAACTATGAACTTTCTGCCGGAGAGGCTGATATAGAAGTAGAGGTGGAAGCAAATGTTACTTTCGAAGTGGAGGTTTCGGATACATGGATTGAGCAAATTTCTACACGGAGTCTTGAAAAATCGGTGTTGGCTTTCCGTATATTGGCTAACGACGGTTATAATAAACGAAGTGGAAGCATCGTAATCAGCAGCGGAGAACTGCGGGAAACAGTTCATATCTATCAGGAAGGAAAGGAAAAGGAGGTATTGCTTCTTTCAGACGACTTGGTTGAGGTTGGTGCCGGAGGCGGTACGGTGGATGTACAGTTACAGTCGAGTGTATCGTATATCTGTAAACCCGAAGCGGAATATACATGGGTAAGCGAACCGGCTTCGAGAGCTGTTTCTACCCATACTCTCCATTTTGAAGTACAGCCCAATGACACTTATGATGAGCGTGAGGCACGTTTTATTTTTGTGAATGAAACAGAATCTGTATCGGATACACTGACTATTCGTCAGTATGCTGTTAATGAGATACTTGTTCCTTCGGAACCTGTCGTTTGTGAAGCTGATGCTGGAACCTTTTCCATAGAAATCAACACAAATATAAGTTATGATGTAAAGACTGATGTCAACTGGTTGAAGCAGGTGGCAAGCAGAGGGTTGAAACAGTTTACGTTATATTTTAGTGTGGAAGAGAATACTGAAACGGCTATGCGTGAAGGAAATATTATCGTGACAGGTAATGGTGTTGAACGTACAGTGAAGGTCTTGCAGAAGGGAAAGGAAGAAGCTCCTTATCTGTTTGTTTCGCAGGATTATTTCGATGTTCAGGCAGGAGGTGGTACGGTTCGTTTTACGGTGAAGGGAAATGTTCCTTATCGGGTGAGTGCAGGAGCAGACTGGATGACTCGGACGTTGTCGGGAGATGCAGAAGAAGAGATTGTGTTTACAATATTACCGAACGAATCGACCACATCGCGTGAGGCAACCATTACGGTTACCTCGGAAGACGGCAGTCTGATCCGTACGGTACGTGTGGTTCAAGAGGGTAAAGAAGAGCTAATTTTGAACGTGAGTCCATCTTCTTTCTCTCTTACGAACGACAGTCAGACATTGACTTTGTCAGTTGAAACCAATACCCGTTACCGCTTGTCGAGCAGTGCTTTCTGGCTGAGCAGTAACATGACCGGCGTGGGCGAGTGGAAGAATCCGACCTTTACGGTAAGTGCCAACGAATCGACCACATCGCGTGAGGCAACCATCACGGTTACTTCGGAAGACGGCAGTCTGGTCCGTACAGTACGTGTGGTTCAAGAGGGTGAAGCTGTGTATCTGGAAGTTTCTCCTTCGAGCATCTCCGCAGCATCCGAAGGAGGCCGATTCGCCTTCACTGTAAACAGTAATACCCAGTATACATTGACCAGCAGCGATACTGGCTGGATCAATATAGAGGAAAATATCATCGTTGTTGCAGCCAATACTTCTACTTCCCAACGAAAGGGGAGTGTGACGGTTCGGGCAGAGGAGCTTGTTCGTGTTATTGAGATTACTCAAGACGGTAAAAAAGAAGAAACTCCTTCGGCAGGTGGAAGTACAGAAGACTTTACAGAGAATGAAGAAGACTGGTAATAATCTTGAAAAACACAGTAAATATTATGAAGCATATAACTCTTTTTTTAGGCATATTTTTGTTGTTGCTTGTAGGGTGTCAGCAAGATGAACTGGTACCTTCCGGCAGTCAGGATAATAGTTTGAAATCGGTTCGTGCTACGACATCGTCAATTGTAAAGAGTCGTACCTCTCTTTCCGGTAATTCTGTGGTATGGAATACGGGAGATGCCATCGGCATTTTCAGCAATACATCCGATTCGGTTGCCCGTTACGACCTGACTGAAATTTCTGGTGACGAGGCTCAGTTTGAAAGCGACAAGCCCGTCAGAGGTAATACGTTTTATGCCTTTTATCCGTATGCGGCTGATGCTGTAGTATCTGGTACGAACGTTTCGTTCCGTCTGCCGGAGGAACAGTCATTCGGTTTCGATAGCTTTGCTTCCGGTATATGTCCGATGGTGGCTCAGAGCACCACAAGTTCTTTTCGCTTTTTACAGGTTTGTGGACTGGTACGCCTGAACTTGAAAGGAAACATGCAGGTGTCATCTATTTCATTGTCGGGAAATAATGGGGAAGCTATTGCCGGTTTAGGTTCGGTAGATATAGCCTCCGATGCGCCGGAATTCCGTGTTTCGGGAGGAGGGCAGGAGAATTATAATGAAATCGCACTTCGGGGAAATGTGGCTTTGTCGTCTTCACAAACTACTTCATTCTATTTCGTAGTTCCTCCTCAGGTATTTAGTAACGGTATGACATTTAAGATTACTGGATTGGTAAGCGGTCAGCAGCGGACGCTTACCAAGGCTACGGAACGAAGCATTACGATCGGTCGTTCAGTTATCACCAGTTTTACGGCAGTTGATACAAACGATTTGCTGGAGCAAGACGAGATGACGGAAAGAGATGTGTTGATTGCATTGTACGATGCTACAAACGGCGATGCATGGACGAATAATGCCAACTGGTGTACGGACGCTGATTTATCGGAATGGTACGGTATCTATACGGACTATAATGGTAAGGTAAGTTCGATTAATCTGTCTTCGAACAATCTGACCGGAACGATACCGGATGAAATTGGGAATCTTGAAGCGTTATGGACATTGAATGTGCCCTATAATCAGCTGACAGGAGAAATCCCTGCTTCCATAGGTAAGCTGACAAACCTTTGGAGTTTATATCTGTACCGAAATCAATTGACGGGTAGTATACCACCTGAATTGGGAAATATGAAGCAATTGGTCTATTGTTACTTGAATGATAACCAGTTGACAGGTACTGTACCCGAAACCCTTGGGAACTTGACAGAACTGGAATATATGGATTTTGGAGGGAATATGTTGTCAGGCGATTTGCCGCAGGCTGTCACTTCTTCTTCCTGGTGGCAGAAGAGTGGATGGGTTTGTATCGGACAAAATTCACCGGGCGGATTTAACTTCGATACATTTAACTTGTATATGCCCGATTTTACGGCAACCGATTATAAAGGAAATACGATAAATTCTACTTCCATCGTTGCCTCTCATAAAGTGACATTGTATTATATCTGGGCATCATGGTGCGGCTTCAGCAAGGCTTTCCATCCTACCGTATCGTCAATTTATCAGCGTTACAAGAACCATTCACTGGAAATCATCGGGCTTTGTAGCGATGGAACAGAGAACCCTACAGATGCAGCCAATACAATAGAGAGCAACAATATGGAATGGCCTACGCTGATGTCCAATCCGGGAGGTATTGCGTATGACAGTTTCCCTACTATTATGGCTTTCGATGAAACGGGCAAGCTGATATTCCATAGCAGTGTAACGTCAAGAGATTTGCTTCCTGAGTTTCTGAAAGGAATCCTGGGTGAGGGAGATTTGCCGTACGAATCTTCCGATTATTCGGAAGACGGAAAGGTCTATACCTTGCAACAAGCCTCTGAAGGAAACGGCATCAATGTGGTATTGATGGGAGATGCCTTTTCCGACAGACAGATTGCCGACGGTACCTATGAGGAGGTTATGCGGACAGCAGCCGATGCTTTCTTCAGTGAAGAGCCTTATACTTCCTTCCGGAACTTGTTTAATGTGTATTATGTGACGGCTGTTTCCCGGAATGAAGGATACGTAGACGGTGGAAGTACGGCCTTTTCCGGCTATTTTGGTAGCGGAACTCACGTAGGAGGAGATCACAACAAGTGTATGCAGTACGCAGCAACTTGTCCGGGAATGACCGATCCGCTGATGAATGAAGTACTGATTATTGTGATGATGAATTCGACTACGTATGCAGGAACCTGCTATTTCGGAACAAGTACAGCTTATCAGGGAGATTATGGCAGGGGATATGGTATTGCATATTTCCCGATAGGAACGAGTGATGAAGACCTGGCAAGTGTGCTTCATCATGAAGCTGGAGGACATGGATTTGCTAAATTGCTGGATGAATATTATTATGAAAGTATGGGAGCGATACCTTCAAGTGAAATATCCGATAATATTAATTCCCGAAATCTTTACGGATGGGGAAGGAATGTGGACTATACAAGCGATCCGAACAGTGTGGTATGGAGTAAGTTTATATCCGACTCTCGTTATGCAAACGAAGGTCTTGGCGTTTATGAGGGCGCTTGTACTTACTATAAGGGAGCGTATCGACCTACAGAAACCAGCATCATGGTGGGCAATGTGGGAGGTTTCAATGCACCTTCACGGGAAGCGATTTACAACCGTATTCATAAGCTGGCCTACGGTGAGAGTTGGCAGTTTGATTATGAAACGTTCGTCAGCTGGGATTTGAGCCGGCAAGGGCGTTCGCGCAGTATTCCAGTCGGGACAGAATATAAGCCTACTGCTCCTCCTGTTATCTTGAACCAGCACTGGAAAGGGGGAAGACTTGTGGCAAATTAAAGCTTGAGGTTACATAAAAATCGAGGGCACGGAGAAACATTTAATATGAATCTTCGTGCCCTTATTGTGCGTTCCCCTCGTGTCCTGTGAAAGGTCTGAAGGGTAAAAATGCTAACTTAGATTAGAAAAATTTGACTTCTTTTCCTACGATGTCCGACAATAACAGGTTGGCAAGGCGGCTTGTTCCCAGACGGAACAGTTCATTTGTCAGCCATTCTTTGCCGAGAACCTCTTTAACTATCGTGTAGTATACCAGTGCATCGTGTACGGTGTTAATGCCTCCTGCGGGCTTAAAACCTACTTTGCGGCCGGTTTCAAGGAAGTACTCCTTGATAGCATGGCACATTACATAAGCAGCTTCGGGTGTAGCTGCTGGATTTTCTTTTCCGGTAGATGTCTTGATGAAGTCGGCTCCCGAATACATTGACAGGATAGATGCCTTTTTGATGTTTGAGGCGCTGCCCAGCGCACCTGTTTCCAGGATTACTTTCAGATGCTTTTCGCCACATACTTCCTTCAGCTCTTCTACTTCATCGCACATGCCTTCATAATCTCCGCTCAGGAACTTTCCTACAGAAATTACGATATCTATTTCATCGGCTCCTGCATGAAGTGCCATGGCTGTTTCGGCCACCTTTACTTCGATGAAAGTTTGTGAAGAGGGGAAACCTCCCGAAACACAAGCTATATTTACGTTGTCAGCTTCCAGCGTATCGTTTACGATTTCAGCCATATTCGGATATACACAGATGGCTGCAACGTTGTCGAGTTCCGGATATGCATCCACAAAGTCATTAACATGCTGTGTGAACTTCATAACGCTTGGCTCGCTATCTGTACACTTCAGTGTAGTAAGGTCGATACAGTGGAAAAGGAATTTCTTTACTTCCAGTGTATCGTTTTCCTTTACGTATTTCTCGATGATATGAGCTGTCTGAGCGGCAACTTCTTCATCTTTCAGGTTGGTGTTGTATTTGCTTAATGCTTCATCATACTTGCTTGGCTGGTGCAAATTTTCTTTGTCTTCATCCTCTTCGCATCCGCAATCGCAAGCAGCATCGTCATCATTACATTCACATTTGTGATCGTGGTGATGTTCGTTCTCGCAGTTACATTCGTGGTTGTGGTGATGATGTTCGTTCCCACATCCGCATTCATGATCGTGATTATACTTCATAATGTTTATAATTTGGGATTGTTTTTATGTCTTTCTTTATCTCTGCTGGTTTTCTTTTCCAGATTTTTTCTGAACGCTTCTGTCAAATTTACGCCTGTCTGATTTGCCAAACAAATCAGTACCCATAATACATCGGCCATTTCATCATCGAGATTGTCTTTCTCTCCGGGCTTGAATGACTGGTCGCCGTATTTTCGTGACATGACACGTGCCAATTCTCCTACTTCTTCTGTCAGTACTGCCATATTGGTCAGTTCGCTGAAGTAGCGCACGCCGTATGTTTTAATCCAGTTGTCTACTGTTTTCTGTGCTTCTTCCAGTGTCATTTTATTCTTTGTTTTTGGTGTCCATGCAAATGGTGACAGGACCATTATTCAATAATTCAACTTTCATGTCGGCACCGAATTCTCCGGTCCCTACTTGTTTGCCCAGTCCGATGCTCAGCTCGTTGCAGAAATATTCGTATAATGGAATTGCTGTTTCATGGCAGGCTGCGCGGATATATGAGGGGCGATTGCCTTTTTTTGTGGAAGCCATCAGAGTAAATTGACTTACGACTAATATTTCTCCGCCCGTATCAAGGATGGATTTGTTCATTACTCCGTTTTCATCGTCGAAAACTCTCAATCCGATGATTTTCTTACATAGCCAGTCGGCATCTTCCTGGTTATCGGCTTCCTCTATACCTACCAGAATTAGAAAGCCTTCCTTTATGGCAGATTTGCATACTCCGTTTATCGTAACGGATGCATGACTTACACGTTGAATTACTACTCTCATGTGGTATATACTTTCTACAAAGATAGGAAATATTCAGTATAATAGTAGAATAAAATTGAAAGAATGACAAAAGTCTACCCGAAATTAATTGTATCTTTGTGGTATTGGAATTAGAAGAATTATAGTGGTGAAATGAGTGGTATTGATAATTGTGGCAATGGCTCTGCGGAAAGACTGGATTATCTTTTTGCAGAGCTTTTCTATTTCTTGCCAGACTTGACTTTTAACGGCGTATCTCTCTTGTTATTTAGTGCAGAGTGAGAAAATCTCTTTCAATTTCCAATAATGGTTTAGAATATTGTTCGTTGACGATGTAATGAACCCTCTTTTAGCTCTCTGCCAGATATAGGAAAATACCTTTATCGGAATTGAAACTTAGAGTGATTCTTTTATGCTTTGTGCTGCACTTTCTCCTACTACTGCCGCCAGTTCTTCGAGTGTTGCCTTCTTGATTCGAGCTACACTCTTGAATTCTTTCAGCAAGGCTGTCTTACGCTTTTCGCCGATTCCTTTTATGTTGTCCAAGGCAGATGCAATCTGACTTTTGCTTCGCTTGTCACGATGAAAAGTGATGGCAAAGCGGTGTACCTCATCTTGTATATTCTCCAAAAGGTGGAACAGGGGAGTCCCTTGCTTGATGCCTATCGTCATTGGAGGAAAGCCAAATAGGACTTCCGATGTGCGGTGCTTATTGTTCTTGGCAAGACCGGCTATAGGAATATGGAGTTTCAATTCGTCTTCTATAACCTGACGTACGACTTCCATTTGTCCTTTACCGCCATCTGTAAGTATTAAGTCGGGAAGTTCTCCGTGCTCTTCAAGAATACGTGTATAGCGTCGGCGTACAACTTCCTGCATAGAGGCGTAATCATCTGGCCCAACAACCGTCTTGATGTTGTACTTGCGATAGTCTTTTTTGCTGGGACGTGCTTTCTTGAATACGACACAAGCAGCTACTGCATCCGAACCTTGTATGTTGGAATTGTCGAAGCATTCGATATGTACAGGCATTTTATCCATCCGTAACTGTTCTTGTATCTCTTTCAATAGTCGTACACTCCGCTGTTCGGGATTCAGTTTCTCTGCTTGCTTTAACCGGTCTACTTTGTATTGCTTGACATTGAGTAAGGAGAGTTCCAGCAAATGCTTTTTATCACCACGTTGGGGAATTGTAAAAGTCACATTATTCAGTTCCATATCCAACTCAAACGGTACGATGATTTCGCGCGAACAGCTTTTGTATCGTTCACGCATTTCGATTATTCCCAACTGAAGTAATTCTTCTTTGGTTTCGTTCAACCGTTTTTTATATTCGAATGTGAATGCCTGATTGATGCATCCATTGGTAATGTGCAGGTAATTGATGTAGGCAGAATTGTCGTCCATCTCGATAGAAAAAACATCGATGTTGTGGAGTATGGAACTCACTACCTCGCTCTTTGATCGGTAATTCTCTATCAGTTCGTATTTCTCTTTAATTTTTTGCGCTTCTTCAAACTTCATCTCTTCGGCCAGTGCCATCATTTCTTTCATCAGAGCATCGCTGATGGCTTGCGTATTTCCTTTGAGAATCTCTTTTACCTGAGCGATATTCTTCATGTATTCATCGTGTGACTGCATACCAATGCATGGCCCTTTACAATTCTTAATATGATATTCCAGACAGACATTGAACTTCCCTTGACGTATGTTTTCGGGAGTAAGGGCTAAATGGCAGGTACGAAGAGGATAGAGTTTCTTTATGAGGTCGAGTACTGCTTGCATGGAAGGGATGTGACTGTAGGGACCATAGTAAGTCGAACCGTTTCGAATAATCTGCCTCGTTTTGAATACTCGTGGAAAGTATTCGTTGCTTACACAGATGGAAGGGTAGCTTTTGTCGTCTTTTAGCAATACATTATAGCGAGGCTTATATTTCTTGATAAGATTGTTTTCCAGAAGTAGTGCATCTTCTTCTGTGTTTACTACGATGTATCGGATATCTGCGATTTTGCTTACCAACACGCGAGTCTTGGCCGATTGATGTTCTTTCGAAAAATAGGAGTACACACGCCGCTTCAGATTCTTTGCTTTTCCTACATAGATAATCACGCCCTCTTTGTTCAGGTATTGATAGATACCCGGGCTACTTGGCAAGTTCAATACAATTCCTCGAAGATATTCATTTGTGCTCAGTTCTTCCATATTAACGAAACTCATGAAAAGAGGTTATAAAATAAAGAATCCGGTAAACGCTTTTCGTATGTACCGGATTCTGTTTGGTTATTCTGTCCCGATGGATAGAAAAATATTTTTAGAGTTGCAGCAACGTTGTTACTTCTACATCATCGGCAAAAGACTTTCTTCCGTTCAATGCTTTCAACTCAATAACAAAATTGACGAACGCTTGCTTTGCTCCACATCTTTTGACTAAGCGATAGGTTGCTGCCATTGTACCACCTGTTGCGAGTAGGTCGTCATGTAAAAGAACAACGTCGTTTTCATTGATCGCATCTTTATGAATCTGTATAGTATCAGTTCCGTATTCTTTGGCATATGTTTCTTCTACAACTTCTGCTGGCAGCTTGCCGGGCTTTCTCGCCATGATGAAACCGGCTCCTAAGCGAGCAGCCAGAGCGCCTCCTAAAATGAATCCTCTGGACTCAATTCCGACGACTTTGGTAATTCCTCTATCTTTGTACATCTCGTACAATTCGTCTATCATGCCTTGCAGGCACTCTGCATTTTTAAACAGGGTAGTGACATCGTAGAACAAAATTCCCGGGATGGGAAAATCGGGTATCTCACGAAGATTTTTCTTTAATGTTTCTTTGTTCATATCCAGTAATTTATGTTTGTTTCTTAAACTAGTTGTTTCACGTGAAACACGCTTGCTTAGCGTCCCAATAAGACTAACAGTACATTGATGTCGCTGGGCGAGATGCCTGGGATTCTGCTGGCCTGTGCAAGTGTTTCAGGATCTATCTTTATCAGCTTCTGTCGGGCTTCTGTTGATAGCGAATTCAAATTGGCATAATCGAATTTCCCTTTTATGCGGATAGCTTCCAAGCGATGTATCTTGTCTGCGATCATGCGCTCGCGGTCGATATAGCCTTGGTACTTGATCAACACTTCGGCTGCCTCGATTGTTTCCTCTTTACGGTCGGTTACTTTGTCGAGTGCTGTTTGGAAAGCTGGCACATGCGGAGCAATGTTGTCAATGGTTATTTGGGGACGGCTCAGTAATTCTATTAATTTGCAACCGTGGGTGAGGCGAGCTGTGCCGAGCCCTTCCAATGCATCGTTTATTTTATCCGCTTTTATGGAATAGGTCTTCGCAAATTCAACCAGTCGCTTGACTTCTTCTCGCTTCTGGCAAAGTCTGTCATAACGCTCTTTGCTTGCCAGTCCCAATTTATATGAACGTTCTGTGAGTCGCATGTCAGCATCATCCTGACGGAGCAAAATACGATATTCGGCACGGGAAGTGAACATTCTATAAGGCTCGTCTACACCTTTCGTCACGAGGTCATCAATCAGTACACCGATGTATGCTTCGTCACGTCCTAAAACGAAAGGCTCTCCTCCATGACAGTTGATGTGTGCATTGATGCCGGCAATGATTCCTTGTCCTCCGGCTTCTTCGTATCCGGTCGTGCCATTCACTTGTCCGGCGAAGAATAGATTCTTTACGATTTTCGATTCCAATGTATGCTTTAATTGTGTAGGATCAAAATAATCGTATTCGATAGCGTATCCCGGACGATAGGCTACTATATTTCTAAAACAAGGTATCTTTTTCAGGGCAGCAAACTGAATATCCATCGGGAGAGATGAAGAAAATCCGTTTAAATAAAGTTCTCGTGTGGTTTCTCCTTCCGGTTCGAGAAATAACTGATGCTGTGGCTTGTCGGGGAATGTTACGATTTTCGTTTCGATACTTGGACAATAGCGGGGACCGATACTTTGAATCTGCCCATTGAAAAGGGGAGAATCTGCCAGCCCGCTGCGTAAAACTTCATGTACTTCCTCGTTAGTATAACAAGTCCAGCATTGCAACTGCTTCAGTTGTCTGGGTTCGCTGATAAAAGAGAAACGGTGAAAATCGTTTTCTCCGTCTTGCGTTTCCATCAGACTAAAGTCTACACTGCGTGCATCGATGCGGACAGGAGTTCCTGTCTTCATTCGTCCGGAAGTAATTCCGTGACGGGTGATAGATTCAGTCAAATGGTACGAAGCAGGTTCTGCGCATCGTCCCCCTGCAAGCATCTTATGGCCGATATGCATCAGACCGTTTAAGAAAGTACCTGCTGTCAGAATGATACACTTGGCATGAAAGGTCACTCCCCAGCACGTTACCAATCCGGTGACTTCACCGTTTTCTACGAGTAATTCTTCGACGGTATCTTGCCAGATATGAAGATTAGGAATGTTTTCCAAAACTTCACGCCATGCCCAGATAAACTTGCCGCGGTCGCATTGTGCACGCGGACTCCACATGGCTGGCCCTTTTGAACGGTTCAACATGCGGAACTGGATAGCAGTTCGGTCGGTAACCAATCCCATATATCCACCCAGAGCATCAATCTCTCTGACGATTTGACCTTTGGCGATACCTCCTACGGCCGGATTACAGCTCATCTGTCCAATCTTGTTCATGTCCATTGTGATTAGACAAGTCTTTGAACCAAGATTGGCTGCTGCAGCGGCGGCTTCACAACCGGCGTGTCCGGCTCCTATAACAATAACGTCATACTTAAAGTCCATTAATCTTTTATTTTTATATCTGGTGCAAAAATACGAAAAATAAGTGGCTTAGCTTAGATTCAGTTCGTAAAAAGAGTTATAGCTGGAAAGGGAAAGAATGAGAGCTGCCGTTTGCTTAGAAGAGTAAAATAAAATCCGCCGTTGTTCTTTTTAATTTGTGGTGATGAATTAGAAAAACGTCCCCATGAATTAAAAGAAACGACAGCGGAAATTTTTTTAATTTCTGAGAGCTGGGAATATCAGTCTTTATCCTGGAATAGGATAGACATCGAAACTTTATTGAAAGTCCTTCAGTAAATCGAGTGCCTTATTTTCGGCAGCTTCCATAATCTCTCTTTCGCCCGGACCTTTGTCGTTGATTCCACAGAGATGAAGGATGCCATGAATAATGACACGGTGCAATTCTGTTTCGTAGGTTGCTCCAAATTGTTCTGCGTTACTTCGAACCGTATCAAGACTAATGAATAGATCGCCAGAAATACGGTTCCCTTCGCAATAGTCGAAAGTAATGATATCTGTATAGTAATCGTGTTGAAGATATTGGCGGTTTACTTCCAGAATCTTCTCGTCTGAGCAAAAGATATAGGCTATTTCGCCTACTTTTTTCCCGTAGGTTTCGGCTACAGCTTTAATCCAGGCTGTCGTCTCACGTTTTTTGATAGAGGGCATTTCCACCCCTTCTGTTTGATAAGTTATCATATCTATATCAGTTAAAGAATAAATAGCAAATGAAAATTGCAGCGATAATGCCGGCTAAGTCGGCAAGTAATCCACAGGGAACAGCATGGCGTGTACGGACAACTCCAACACTTCCGAAGTAGACGGCAAGGATGTAAAAAGTAGTATCGGTAGAACCTTGGAAAATACATGAGAGCCGTCCGACAAATGAGTCTGCTCCATAGGTATTCATGGCGTCTACCATTAGTCCACGTGCTCCGCTGCCGCTTAATGGCTTCATCAGTGCTGTTGGTAAGGCTCCTACGAAATTGCTGTCGATGCCGCATAGATTAACCAGTCTGGCTATGCCTTCTATTAGGTAATCCATACATCCTGAAGCACGAAAGACTCCAATTGCCACTAATATTGCTACCAGATAGGGAATAATACGCACAGCAGTCGTGAAGCCTTCTTTAGCTCCTTCTACAAAGGCATCGTATACATTGATTTTCTTTCGTAGACCAGCTATGATAAAGCCAATAATGACTACGAACAGAAACACATTGGCTGTGGTTGTAGAATAAACATCAATTTGCTGACGTGACAATGTGCTGAAAAAATAAATAATGCCAGCTATTATAAGGCTCGTACCACCTAAAAACAGAAGAATTGTCCGGTTTAGCAGATTAATGCGCTGGTACAAGCTTACAGCAATGATACCGGCAAGTGTTGAAAAAAATGTAGCCAATAGGATGGGTACGAATACATCGGTTGGCTGGGCGGCTCCCATCTGAGCGCGATACACCATGATGCTGATTGGAATCAGGGTGAGTCCTGAGGTATTTAATACCAAAAACATGATCATCGGATTACTTGCTGTGTCTTTTTTCGGATTTAGCTCTTGTAGTCCTTCCATGGCTTTCAGTCCTAATGGCGTTGCTGCATTATCCAGTCCCAGCATATTCGCAGCGAGGTTCATGAAGATGCTTCCTGTAACCGGATGTCCTTTAGGTATCTCTGGAAACAACTTGGTAAACAGCGGACTTAATAGACGTGAGAATAATCCAATAACACCGCCTTGTTCTCCGATACGCATAATACCCATCCAGAGCGATAGAACTCCGGTAAGTCCCAGGGAGATTTCAAAAGCTGTTTTCGAGGAATCGAACGTCGAATTGATAATAGCCGGAAAGACTTCCGTATCTCCTGAAAAGAGAAGACGTGCAGTTGCTACGATGAAAGCTGTCAGGAAAAAAGCAATCCAAATATAATTCAAGACCATGTAGAATCTGTTTGATGTATTAATATTCTTTACCGGACAAAAGTAAAGAATTAATTCAGAAAATGATAACTTTGTTCTTATGAAAAAGCTTCAGTGGAAACATATTCGTTGGATAGTACTCGTTTTGCTTTTGACAAGCGTGTGTATATTTCGGTTTGTGTCCGGTACTGGCGAATTTTATGCTCGTTCTATTTATCCGACTATTTCCTGTTTTTTATCACGACTGGCTGCTATTGTGCCTTTTTCGCTTTGTGAAATTTTGGTAGTTGTAACAATAGTAGGATTGATGCTTTATCCGATAGTTGCCTGTCGTAGAAAGCAAAGATGGAAATCGATAGTAAGGAATGAAGTAGAAATCTTGCTTTGGATTTACGTTTGGTTTTATTGGGGATGGGGAATGAATTATTTCCGTGATACTTTTTTTAAACGGGCAGAGGTTGTTCCATGTTCTTATGAGGAAAAACGCTTTAAGCAATTCCTTTCAGCGTATACGGATAGTTTGAATGCTGCTTTCGTCCAAGAGATATATATTTCACAGTCTGCATTGGAGCGGACGGTTAAACAGATGTATGCTGAAGTACCTGAAAAGTTTGGACTAACACAGCCAAAGGATTTTCAGCATCCAAAGTATTCTTTCTGTAACAGGTTGTATTCTGGAGTTGGAGTGTTGGGATATATGGGACCTTTTTTTGATGAGTCGCATGTAAATCATGAATTACTTCCTGTACAGCTTCCGTTTACTTATGCCCATGAGCTTGCCCATTTACTTGGCGTGAGCAGTGAAGCAGAAGCCAATTTCTGGGCATATCAGGTTTGCATTCATACTACCGACTCGAATATCCGTTACAGTGGTTATTTCGGATTGTTGCCTTATGTGATAGTCAATACCCGTAGTTTGCTTAGTGAGTCTGAGTTCACGGGTTGGTTCAGCACTATACGGCCTGAGATTATACAGCAGTTGTATGATAAGCAAGCATATTGGGATATTCGTTATAATGACTTATTAGGTAAGTTGCAAGATTTAGTTTATAATTGGTACTTGAAAAGTAATCAAATATCTTCCGGGCAGAAAAATTATGCACAAGTCATCGGAATGGTTCTTTCCTTACCTGAAAGTTGGTGGTGATGAGCTCTTGAGAATTGAAAAAATCGGGGAGGAGATCAGCCTCGATGCTTTTTCACGAGCTATGAATAACTTGTCTTTCCCTTGTTTGTTGCATATATGGGTTTTTAATAGCCTTTTTGACTGTATTGCTTTTGATAATCTTTCTTTTTGTGCGATAATATGACTATTCTATATCTTTTTGCGTGTGAAATCTTATGCATGCTTATGCGTGAAATAGAAAAATATTTGATATTTCCCTTTTTGTTTATACTCTTTGAGTGAAACAATAAAAAATCCGCTTCAAGATAACTAAAGTTTTCCTGAAACGGATTTTTTAAGGTTTATGATAATATAAAATCTTATTGCGGATTTTGTTCCATGTTCGGGTTCGCATCTATTTCCGATTGTGGAATAGGAAGAGCAATACGTGGATCGTTAGGTTGAATGGTTTCTGCGTTCAATGTACTCAGTGTGCTTAGGTGCCATCCTCCTTTACGAACAATCGGTTGCTTGTTTCGCAGGTAATCGAAGAAAATCTGTCCTTCTCCGACCAGTTCTTTCCGACATTCTTTTAAAACCCGTTCGATTGTAAATTCGGCCGTACTGACAGATTTATCTGGGTTAGCACGACTGACAATCTGATTCAGGAAACCTCTTGCCGGTTCCAGATAACTGCCTCCCAATTTTACACCTGCTTCAGCTGCATTCAGGTAAACTTCCGACAGACGAATAATGCTGATGTTATTATCTTTCGGATCTCCACTCTTGCCCGGAAACTTACTGAGGAAAACCTTACGGTTACGTGCAGCTTCTGGAAGTCCTTCATTGTTTTCAATAAGTGATAACTGTGTAATGCAGTGACGTACATCGTTAGGATCTTCTTCAAGTAAATTTAAGAACTCTTCTGTAAGAATAAGATTATTCCAGTCGACTCCTTTTGCTTCATTGGCATAAACCATAGGAGCTCCTTCACCACCGGTACCGCCACCCCATTCCGAGGGCTCTGTAGTGCTTATATATAATTCGAATAATGCTTCCGACTGAAAATCTTTTCCCCATACAGTAGGATATTCATCACGAGTATAGAGTTGATATAATCCTTTACTATTGTTGATGACATCAGTTGCTGCATCGTAGGCTTCTTTATAACTTCCCATGTCGAGATATACTCTCGATAGTAAAGCCTGTGCTGCCCAATAATTAACATAACCATCAGTTCTTTCTGTGCTTAAGTAGGGACGTGCTGTCGTTATATCACTGACAACCTGAGCATAACATTCTGCTACTGTATTTCGCTTGGGCTGATGTGCTGGTTCTTCCGGCTTTAATTCAATAGGAACTCCTAAAGAAGCACCGTTGTCGTTGAGATAAGGCATACCAAACAATCTGGTCAGATTGAATAAAGCCAGTCCTCGTAAGACCAAGGCTTCCGCTTTTATGCGTTCTAATTCTTTGGTGTCACTACTTTGCACAACTCCTTGCTCTATCTTTTGAATAAGATTATTTGCTTGTCGGATGACCAGATAAGGACGATTCCATGGGAGCGTTATATTCAGGTTATCAGTAGCCAATACATTATATGTATAATAAGGAGTAACACGCTTACCTGAGGCCTTGTTTTCTCTTGCTTGTACATCCATAGCACGACAATCGCCGTAATACCAGTAATTATCTCCATAATAGCTATGCTGTGATGTTTCGCGGTAAACTCCGTTTAACGCTACTTTGGCATCCTCCAAAGTTGTAAAGGCTTGGTCTGTGGTGACAGATGTTGAGGGGTTCAGGTTCAGCCAATCTTCAGAGCAAGAAGTTCCCATCACCGAAGCCATAGTCAATAAATATATATATATTTTCTTCATATTAAATACAGTGTTAATGAATTTAGAATGTTAATTGGACTCCGAAACTGAATGTACGCATAACCGGTGCCTCACAGTAAACTTCTCCATTGACAGGAGTTTCCGGATCATATTGTTTCCATTTTGCCCATGTCAGCAAGTTACTTCCTGAAAAATAAATACGTGCCTTGTTGATTAATGCCTTTCTTGTCCACTGGTCGGGCAATGTAAATCCAAGAGTAAGATTTTTCAGTCTTAAATGGTCCGTACTATGAATGTAGCGTGAAGAATTAGTTACACTTGCTTTTTCTCCAAAAACAAATCGGGGAACATCTGTCTGGTCACCGGGCTGCTGCCAGCGTTCTAAGGCGTATACTGGCAGATTGTATCTGGATGTATAAATAGATTCTGTACCGTTTTCAATACTTGTTCCTAACTTATCGTATGAATAGCCTCCTAATGAATAAGTAAGAGTGAAACTTAAATCCAGCCACTTATAATTTAAAATGTTAGTCAGACCGCCTGATACTTTAGGATTAACAGATTTGTATGGAATACTTTCTGCTTCATTTGGATCGGTTGTCAGGCTACGATCGATTGTACCATCTTCATTCGTTTTGTTTTTGTAATACTCAGCTTTACCGTTCTGAGGATTAACTCCGGCAAATTCTTTCACGTAAAATGTATAATAAGGTAGTCCTACTTTATGGATGTACCAGGTTCCTTCAATCGTTTGATCGAGTTGACCGTTTAGCGAAACAATTTTATTTCTATTATGTGTAAGGTTGAATACGGTGGTCCAGTTAAAATCGTTGGAAACAAAGTTCAGTGTACGAAGTTCAAATTCAACACCTTTATTATTAAGTTGTCCTACGTTAGCCAGATAACTCGTAAAGCCGGTTGTTGCACTGATAGGAAGATTATAGAGTAGGTCTTTTGTATCACGGTTGTAATATTCCAGACTTACAAAAATACGGTTGATAAAAGCAAAATCCAGTCCGATATTCAAGTTATAATTCTTTTCCCATCCCAAGTTGGTATTAGGCTGTGATGATTCGTATGAACCAGAAGCTCCCATGTAGTTTTGTCCGTAGCTATATAATCCCATGTAGCCATAAAGAGAATTTGGCTGGTTTCCGTTGACACCATACGAAGCACGTATTTTCAGATCATTCAAAATCTTTTTTGCCGGTTTCATAAATGCTTCGTTGCTGATGTTCCACATACCCGAAACAGACCAGAAGTTACCCCATCGGTTATCGGGAGAAAGGCGTGAACTACCATCACGTCTGAAACTTCCAGCCAGATAGTAACGATCATCATAATCATAATTCAAACGTGACAGGTAAGAAATCATGCGGTAATCCTGAGTTGAGGAAATAAAACTGTTCAATACAGCTGCATTGTCGGGTTCGGTCAGAATATCTGAAGGAAGCTTTGACTTCATACCTGAAGCTTTATCTGTCTGATAACTCTCAATTTCATAAGCAGCCAATACGTCCAAATGATGTTTATACGCGAAAGTTCGGACATAATTTAACGATGTGGATGAGATGAGTTTTCCGTATTCGATAAATCCTTTAGCTGTTTGTGCATCACTTCCGCTTTTGGGACCTGCAGAACTGAGTGGGTTATAATATCTGGAATCCTTCTGGATAGTATAGTCGTAGCTGAGTGTTTCTTTCAGTTTCAATCCTTTCAGCGGTTCTATGCTGGCATATCCGGTAGAGAACATACGTGTCATGCGTACTCGGTTATAGTCAGTTAAGATATCACGTAAAGGATTCAGGGTACTACCTTCGTATGCACCGATGTAATTACCTTCCTCGTCGCGTACTGTCATCGAAGGGTTCATGGTCATGGCTACGCAAAGGAATGGATTGATGGCAGAACCTCGTTCTTCGTTCATTTCCTGATTCATCTGCGTAAACATCATATTGGCACCTACTTCACCGTATTTACCAACTTTCTGTGTCAGATTTAAACGGGCGGAATAGCGGTCAAGACTTGAATTCTTTGCTAAGCCTTCTTGTTTGTTATATCCTAACGAAGCATAATAAGTAGAACGATCGTTACCACCAGAAACAGAAGCTTCATAATCCTGCTGAGTAGCTGTACGCAATAATTCTTTACGCCAGTCGGTATAGCCCATAGAAGGTACATATGCATATTGGCCGATTTCTTGATCTGCATAAGCAGTCGGTGATTCCATATTTTGATCAATGGCATAGTTTACCAATCCTTCATATAACAGATCCCTACGTTGATCTCCGTTCAATGTTGGACGGAAATCAACCGCAGCATTCGAGAAGCCACCAGATACATTCAGCGTTACCTGAGCTTTTCCGGCACTACCTTTTTTTGTCGTGATAAGGATGACTCCATTTGCTGCTCTTGAACCGTAAAGAGAGGCTGCTGCTGCATCCTTTATCACTGTAATATTTTCGATATCAGAAGGATTCAGCGTACTCATAATGTTGGTTTTTGAGTTGTTCATATATGCTGCATCTGAACCTCCGGCACTAAGACTACCTGAAGTAACTGGTACTCCATCAATGACGAACAGAGGCTCTTGGGAAGCATTGAACGAACCCATTCCTCGGATACGGATATTTTGATTGGCTCCTGGTTGACCGGAACTACTGGTGATATTGACACCAGTTGTCATACCTTGGAGTTTTTGTTCTACACTCATGACCGGAATGTCCTTTAGCATATCAGCTTTTAGCGTATTGGCTGATCCGGTAAAAGATGATTTAGTAAAGTTACCATAACCAGTAACAACTACTTCATCCAGATTCATTGATTCCGGTTCCATAACAATGTTCAATACCGAATTTTTACGTGGCACATTGACCTCCATAGTCTTCATTCCGATATACGAAACAATCAATGTTTGATCTGGTTCCGCTTGCAAGGTATATTTCCCGTTTATATCGGTTATGGTACCTACACTTTCGTTACCTTTTACCGTTATGGAAACCCCTATCAAGGCTTCTTTTTCATCTGCCGAAGTTACAACTCCAGAGATAGTTCGCTTTTGTGCAAAGAGTTGTTGAGCAACTATACAAAATAAAGCAAATGTAAAAAACAGTTTTAGCTTTTCTTTCATTCTCATAATTTTTATTTTTGAAATTTTTCTAACAATAATTGCACCAATTTTGTTCTTTCTTATTTATAAATGTTCAATGTTTTGATTAAAAGGTGTTTATGTATCTGTGGTTATCTTTCTGGAATAACAGGATTTGTGGATTTTTTACTCAATTTTGAGTAATGTTTCTACAGGCCTTTAGGCGGAAAATTTGTGTAAATCAGATTCCTTTTGTCATTTTATTTTTTGTATTTTGTGTTGCTTATTCTATGTTTCGATGAAAAGAGAATATAGAAATGCAAGAAGAATATGTGTCAAAAACGTTGAAAGAGAACCACTCTTCGGATAAAAAATTGTATCTTTACCCCCTGAAATTTCATACTATAACGAACAGATGGCCATTATCATTAAGAAAGTTAGTTCTAAAAAAGAATTACAGACATTTATTCGCTTCAATTACGAATTATACAAGAACAATCCTTATTCCGTACCCGACCTGTACGATGATATGTTGAATACTTTTAGTCCGAAAAAGAATGCTGCATTCGAGTTTTGTGAAGCAGATTACTTTTTGGCTTATGAGAATGATAAAGTAGTAGGACGAGTTGCAGCTATCATTAATCATCGGGCAAATGAAACTTGGAAGAAAAAAGAGGTCCGTTTTGGTTGGATTGATTTTTTTGATAAACCTGAAATCTCTGAAGCGTTGCTCAAGACTGTAGAAGAATGGGGTAAGGAACGAGGAATGGAAGCTATTGTTGGCCCGTTGGGCTTTACCGATATGGATGCCGAAGGTATGTTGATTGAAGGATTCGATCAGTTGGGTACCATGTCGACCATTTACAATTATCCTTATTATCAGCAACACATGGAACGGTTGGGCTTTGAAAAAGAGGCCGACTGGGTGGAGTTTAAGTTGACTGTACCCGATAAGATACCTGAAAAGTTCGTTCGTATTTCAGAAATTATTCTTGAAAAATATAAGCTGAAAATCAAGAAACTAAAGCGCAGTGAGATTAAAAGCCAAAATTACGGGCAGAAGATATTCGATTTGATAAATGAAGCTTATGCACCTTTGTATGGTTATTCGCAGATGACTCAGGGACAGATCAATCAGTATATTAAGATGTATCTTCCATTGATAGATTTGCGCATGGTTTCTCTTGTAGAGGATGAAGCTGGTAATTTGGTTGCCGTTGGTATTTCTATGCCTTCTCTTTCGGAAGCATTGCAAAAGGCGAAAGGAAAGATGTTGCCTTTCGGGTGGTTCCATTTGTTGAAGGCTTTGTTTATTAAAAAGCCAAAGGTACTCGATTTATTGCTTGTAGGTGTGAAGCCAGAATATCAGAGTAAAGGAGTTAATGCGTTGCTGTTTTACGATTTAGTTCCGGTTTACCAACAGATGGGCTTTAAATACGGTGAAAGTAATCCAGAGCTGGAGATGAATAAAAAAGTACAGTCACAGTGGGGAGCATTTGAGGCTGTTCAGCACAAACGCCGTCGTGCTTATAAAAAGGTATTTATTACAGATAAAAAAGAAAATTAGTCTATCGTTTAAGCATTGCTTATGGAAGAAGAATACAATGAACAAATATCGAATCCCGTTTCGTATACCGAAGAGAATATTCGCCATCTGAGTGACATGGAGCATGTACGTACCCGTCCAGGTATGTATATCGGTCGTTTAGGGGATGGATCTCAAGCGGAAGATGGTATCTATGTCTTACTTAAAGAGGTAGTAGATAACTGTATCGACGAGTTTAAGATGGGAGCGGGAAAACGCATTGAGATAGAGATGGAGGATAATCTGCGTGTTTCCGTACGAGATTATGGACGTGGTATTCCCTTGGGAAGTTTGGTCGATGCTGTTTCCATGCTGAATACAGGTGGTAAATACGATACGAAAGCTTTTAAGAAAAGTGTTGGTCTGAATGGAGTGGGAGCCAAGGCGGTTAATGCGTTGAGCTCTCGTTTCATTGCGCGAAGTGTGCGTGACGGCCAGATGCGTGAGGCTGTCTTCGCAAAAGGTGAACTGATAAGCGATACCACTCAGGCTACAGATGAAGAGAATGGTACATATATTTTCTTTGAACCTGATAATACACTATTTTTGAACTATCATTTCCGACCGGAATATATCGAAACCATGTTACGTAACTATACGTATTTAAATACCGGGTTATCGATTTATTATAATGGTCATCGTATTGTCAGTCGTAATGGTTTGGAAGATCTATTGAACGACAATATGACATCTCAGGGGTTGTATCCTATTATTCATTTAAAAGGAGAGGATATAGAGATAGCCTTTACGCATAGTCCCCAGTATGGAGAGGAGTACTATTCGTTTGTTAACGGGCAGCATACAACTCAGGGTGGTACTCATCAAAGTGCTTTTAAAGAGCATATTGCACGTACCATCAAGGAATTCTATGGCAAAAATATGGAGTTTCAGGATATCCGAAATGGATTGGTAGCAGCTATTGCTATCAATGTGATAGAACCTACATTCGAAAGTCAGACAAAGATCAAACTTGGTTCGTTAACAATGGCTCCGGAAAAGGATTCCGATGGAAATCCCTATCCATTGTCGGGTATCAGTGTCAATAAGTTTATCGGCGATTTTGTAAAGGAAAATGTAGACAATTACTTGCATAAGCATCCTGATGTAGCTGATATCATGCTTCAGAAGATTCAGGAATCAGAAAAGGAACGTAAGGCTATTGCGGGTGTTACTAAAATAGCTCGTGAACGTGCGAAGAAAGCTAATTTGCATAACCGGAAATTACGTGATTGCCGTATCCATTTGAATGATTTGAAAGGAACAAAAAAGGACGAAGAAAATGATCCACGCCTGGAGAGTTCTATCTTTATAACTGAGGGAGATTCGGCAAGTGGTTCCATTACCAAAAGTCGCGATGTAAATACACAAGCTGTATTCAGCTTGCGGGGTAAGCCTTTGAATTCGTTTGGATTGACTAAAAAAGTAGTATACGAAAACGAAGAGTTTAATCTGTTACAGGCTGCATTGAATATAGAGGACGGACTGGACGGATTACGATATAATAAGGTTATTGTGGCTACTGATGCTGATGTGGACGGTATGCATATTCGTCTGCTGATGATAACTTTCTTCTTGCAATTCTTCCCAGACTTAATAAAGAAAGGGCATGTCTATATTCTTCAGACACCACTTTTCCGTGTTCGTAACCGTAAAAAAGGTGTATACGAAACAATTTATTGTTATACCGATGAGGAAAGAATTGCTGCAATCGAGAAGCTGGCTCCCAATCCGGAAATAACTCGGTTTAAGGGTTTAGGAGAAATATCGCCTGATGAATTTCGTAATTTTATAGGAAAAGATATGCGTCTGGAACAAGTTTCTTTGCGTAAGACAGATGCGGTAAAAGAATTGCTGGAGTTCTATATGGGTAAAAATACCATGGAGCGTCAGAATTTCATTATTAATAATTTGGTAATAGAAGAGGATTTGTTGAGTTAGAACAAATGCTTTTCTCTATTTATGATTTGATAATTAAAATGAAAAGAGCAATATTTCCCGGGACGTTCGATCCCTTTACTATTGGACACTTTTCTGTGGTAAAGCGTGCCCTGACTTTTATGGATGAAATTATCATTGGCATTGGCATTAATGACAATAAAAAGACTTGGTTCCCAACTGAAAAACGTGTCGAGATGATCAAGAAGCTGTATAGTAATGAACCTCGTATTCGAGTGGAAGCATACGATAGCTTGACTGTTGACTTTGCACAAAAGAAAGAGGCAAAGTTTATTATCAGAGGTATACGTACAGTACACGATTTTGAATATGAAGAAACTATAGCCGATATCAATCGGAAGCTTGCTGGAATCGAAACGATTTTGCTTTTTACGGAACCGGAACTGACAGCTATCAGTTCTACTATAGTACGTGAATTATTGCAATATGGTAAAGATGTGACGCCGTTCCTTCCAGAAGGATTGAATATTAATTTATGATGAATACGAGCCTTATGAAAAGAAGATTTTGCTCAATATTATGTGTTTTGATAGCTGCTACTGCTGTTGTTGCGCAAAATAAGATACTCAATTCTCCGTCGCGTAAATTACAGCTGGCCGAATTTGCTATATCAAACTTGTATGTCGATAAGGTAGATGAAAATAAGTTGGTCGAGACGGCTATTATAAGTATGCTGGAGCAGTTGGATCCTCATTCTACTTATTCCGATCCGGAAGAAGTGAAAGAGTTGAATGAACCGTTGCAGGGTAATTTTGATGGCATCGGAATTCAGTTTAATATGGCCACTGATACATTATTTGTTATCCAACCTGTATCAGGAGGGCCTTCTGAAAAGGTAGGTATATTGGCAGGCGACCGTATTATAGAAGTAAACGATACTATTATTGCCGGTGTGAAAATGAGTACAGAGGATGTAATGCGTCGCTTACGAGGGAAACGTGGCACGGAAGTAACGGTAAAAGTTATGCGTCGTGGGGTAAAGGAATTACTTCCTTTCACTATTAAGCGTGATAAGATTCCTGTATATAGTCTTGATGCTTCTTACATGGTTGACCGGAAAATTGGTTATATCCGTGTGAATCGTTTTGCTGCTACTACTGGAAAGGAGTTTGCAGACGCACTTCATCGTTTGCAGAAAGAAGGAATGCGTGATCTTATTCTCGATTTGCAAGGAAACGGTGGTGGTTACCTGAATGCTGCTATCGAACTGGCAAATCAGTTCTTGGGTAAGAAAGAATTAATCGTTTATACAGAAGGACGTCGTAATCCTCGTGCTGAATTTGAGGCTGAAGGAAATGGTGACTTTTTAGATGGCCGTTTGGTGGTGCTGGTAGATGAGTTTTCTGCATCAGCAAGTGAGATTGTTACAGGTGCTTTGCAGGATTGGGACCGTGCAATCGTTGTTGGTCGTCGTAGTTTCGGTAAGGGATTGGTTCAGCGTCCGGTTGACTTACCTGACGGTTCGATGATTCGTCTTACGGTGGCTCGTTATTATACTCCTTCAGGTCGTTGTATCCAGAAGCCATACGAAAGTATAGAGCAATATAATAAAGACCTGATAGATAGGTATAATCGTGGTGAAATGTTGAGTGCCGACAGCATTCATTTTCCCGATTCTTTAAAATGTAAGACTTTAAAACTGGGACGTACCGTTTACGGTGGTGGAGGTATTATGCCCGACTATTTTGTCCCGGTAGATACAACTATGTATACCGATTATTATCTTGCTTTGCGTGATAAGGGAGCTATTGTACAGATGAATCTGAAATTGGTAGATACGCATCGCGAAGAATGGTTGAAAGAATATAAAGATTTTCGTCATTTTGATAAAGGCTTTGAGGTGACTCCTGAAATGTTGGAGGAGTTGAAAACGTTGGGTGAACAACTTGGAGCAAAATATGATGAGAAGCAGTATCAGACAGCTCTTCCGTTGATAAAGGCTCAGATGAAAGCATTAATTGCCCGGGATTTGTGGGACATGAGTGAGTACTTTCAGGTCATGAACCGGATGAATAATAGCGTGCTCAAGGCTGTTGAATTATTAGAAAAGCCGGGAATGAATTTTCCTGAGCGGAAATAGAATAATACCTTTACGGTACTGATGATATGAGAAAGCCGTTTCAGTAGTCCATTAGGAGGGTGCTGAAGCGGTTTTTATCGTTTGTACTTACCAGAATGTTTGTGCGTGCAAGTTAAAAATTGCATTTACAGAATACAGACTTTAGCCTTGGGGCTCGTTCCTTATTTTTGTCCTTGTCCTTTAATGGAAGTCGTATGGCTGTAAAAGAATAAGAAAAATCCCTTCTTAGAACTGTTTCCTGTGAATATATTAAAGAATTATTTCCGTAATCCTTGTATTATCTATGGAAAACTCCTAATTTTGTATCGTATTTTAGTATATGTGGACAGAATTTTTAGTTCTAACAATTAAATAATT
>HF993165.1 GCA_000436795.1 Bacteroides sp. CAG:1076 | reverse complement strand
TAAATGTAATGAAACATCAGTTACGCAGTTCGATGAGTACCGAAGGTCGCCGTATGGCAGGAGCAAGAGCCTTATGGGTAGCCAACGGTATGAAGAAGGAAATGTTTGGGAAGCCCATTATTGCTATCGTAAATTCATTTACGCAGTTTGTCCCGGGGCATACGCATTTACATGAAATAGGCCAGCAGGTAAAAGCAGAAATCGAGAAATTAGGATGCTTTGCCGCTGAATTTAATACTATTGCCATAGATGACGGTATTGCAATGGGGCATGATGGAATGTTGTATTCTTTGCCTTCCCGTGACATTATAGCCGATAGCGTGGAGTATATGGTGAATGCACATAAGGCAGATGCGATGGTCTGTATTTCGAATTGCGATAAGATAACTCCGGGAATGCTCATGGCTGCCATGCGATTGAATATCCCGACTGTATTTGTTTCCGGTGGTCCGATGGAAGCAGGAGAATGGGGCGGTATGCATCTTGATTTGATTGATGCCATGATTAAGTCGGCCGATCCTACTGTCAGCGATGAGGATGTAGCTGAGATTGAGTGTCATGCTTGTCCCGGATGCGGTAGCTGTTCCGGAATGTTCACCGCCAATTCCATGAACTGCCTGAATGAAGCTATCGGATTGGCCCTGCCGGGAAACGGAACAATTGTTGCAACTCACGAAAACCGTAAACGTTTGTTCCGGGATGCTGCCGAACTGATCGTGAAAAATGCATATAAATATTATGAAGAAGGTGATGACAGCGTATTGCCGCGCAGTATCGCTACGCGTCAAGCCTTCTTGAATGCCATGACACTGGATATTGCAATGGGAGGTTCTACTAATACTGTATTGCATTTGCTGGCGATTGCACACGAAGCAGAAGTCGATTTTAAAATGGATGACATCGATATGTTGTCACGCCGTGTACCTTGTTTGTGCAAAGTTGCTCCCAATACCCAGAAATATCATATTCAGGATGTCAATCGTGCAGGCGGTATTCTTAATATTTTAGGCGAACTTGCCAAAGGCGGGCTGCTCGATACTACCGTACATCGTGTAGACGGTACTACACTTGGAGAGGCAATTGCCAAGTACAATGTCTGTAAAGCGGATGTAGATGCTGAGGCTATTCGTATTTATACAAGTGCACCGGGCGGTAAATTCAACATCCAGCTGGGTTCTCAGAACAATACGTATAAAGAACTTGATACAGACCGTGCTACTGGTTGCATCCGCGATTTGCAACATGCTTACAGCAAAGACGGTGGACTGGCTGTGCTGAAAGGTAATATTGCCCAGGATGGTTGTGTGGTGAAAACCGCCGGAGTAGACGAAAGTATCTGGAAGTTTTCAGGCCCGGCCAAAGTATTCGATTCACAGGAATCAGCGTGTGAAGGAATTCTTGGAGGTAAGGTTGTGAGTGGCGACGTGGTAGTCATTACTCACGAAGGTCCGAAGGGCGGGCCGGGTATGCAGGAAATGCTTTATCCGACTTCATATATCAAGTCGAAACATTTGGGAAAAGAATGTGCTTTGATTACAGATGGCCGGTTTAGTGGAGGAACTTCCGGTCTGAGTATCGGACATATTTCTCCCGAAGCAGCAGCCGGTGGAAATATCGGTAAGATAGTAGACGGAGATATCATTGAGATTGATATACCCAACCGTACGATAAATGTAAAACTCACTGATGAAGAGCTGGCAGCACGTCCGATGACGCCTGTAACTCGTAACCGTCAGGTTTCTAAAGCCTTGAAGGCTTATGCCAGCATGGTAAGCTCAGCCGACAAGGGTGGAGTAAGAATTGTATAAAACCATTATTCTTCATTTTGATTTATGGCTAAAGAAAGAATTACGGGATCGGAAGCATTGATGCGTTCATTGGAGCATGAAGGAGTAAAGACTCTTTTCGGTTATCCGGGAGGAGCTATCATGCCTGTATTCGATGCCTTATACGATCATAGAGATAAATTGAACCATATACTGGTTCGTCACGAACAAGGGGCTGCACATGCAGCTCAAGGTTTTGCCCGTGTGTCGGGAGAAGTTGGAGTTTGTCTGGTAACAAGTGGTCCGGGAGCTACGAATACCATTACAGGAATAGCCGATGCCATGATAGACAGTACGCCTATTGTTGTCATAGCAGGGCAGGTAGGTGCCGGATTGTTGGGTACAGATGCCTTTCAGGAAGTAGACCTGGTAGGCATTACACAACCAATTTCTAAATGGAGTTATCAGATACGCCGTGCGGACGACGTAGCATGGGCGGTTTCACGTGCCTTTTATATCGCACGAAGCGGACGTCCCGGACCGGTGGTTCTCGACTTTGCCAAGAACGCACAGACTGAAATGACCGATTATGAACCGGTAGATGTTGACTTTATCCGCAGTTATGATCCCGATCCGGAAACGGATATGGACGAAGTAGACAAGGCGGCAGAACTGATAAACAATGCTCAACGTCCCTTGGTATTGGTCGGACAGGGCGTAGAATTGGGCGGCGCACAGGAAGAATTGCGTAAGTTTGTCGAAAAGGCTGATATGCCTTGTGGATGTACTTTGCTGGGACTTTCGGCACTTCCTTCCGGTCATCCCCTGAACAAAGGTATGCTGGGTATGCACGGGAATCTTGGTCCGAACGTCAAGACCAACGAATGTGATGTGCTTATTGCTGTAGGAATGCGTTTCGACGACCGTGTGACAGGCGATTTATCTACTTATGCCCGTCAGGCGAAAGTCATTCATTTGGATATCGATCCTTCTGAAATTGGTAAGAATGTACCTGTAGATGTACCTGTGCTTGGCAACTGCAAGCGTACATTGTCTGCGCTGACCGAACGGATAAAACCTCAGAAACATACCGAATGGATTGCCAGTTTCCAACCATATGAGGAAACAGAATATACCCAAGTCATAAAACCGGAAGTATTTCCTGCAGAGGGACCGTTGAACATGGGCGAGGTGGTTCACGCAGTGAGCGAGGCGACCAAAAATGAAGCGATACTGGTTACCGATGTCGGTCAGAACCAGATGTTAGCTTGTCGCTATTTCAAATTCACGAAGAACCGCAGTGTTGTAACGTCGGGCGGTATGGGTACGATGGGCTTCTGCTTGCCGGCAGCTATCGGTGCCACCTTCGGATGTCCCGAACGTACAGTCTGTGCCTTTATGGGCGACGGAGGTTTGCAGATGACCATGCAGGAGTTGGGAACAGTGATGGAGCAGAAAGCACCGGTAAAGATTATTCTTATGAATAATAATTTCCTGGGCAATGTCCGCCAGTGGCAGGCTATGTTCTTCAAACGCCGTTATTCATTTACTCCGATGATGAACCCCGACTACATGCAGATTGCTTCGGCATATGGTATTCCTTCCCGCAGAGTGATAGACCGTTCCGAGTTGAACGACGCCATTCGTGAGATGCTGGAAACCGACGGACCGTTCCTGCTTGAAACCTGTGTGGTGGAAGAAGGAAAGGTATTGCCGATGACTCCTCCGGGAAGTCCCGTAAACTATATGCTGTTGGACTGTTAATTAAGAGTAACTATGGATAATAAGACATTATATACGATAATCGTTCATTCGGAAAACATTGCCGGTTTGTTGAATCAGGTAACGGCTGTATTTACACGTCGCCAGATAAACATCGAAAGTCTGAACGTGTCTGCCTCTTCCATCAAGGGAGTACATAAGTATACCATTACTTGCTGGACTACTCCTGATATCATAGAGAAACTGGTACGTCAGATAGAAAAGAAAATGGACGTGATACAGGCACACTACTTTACCGACAAGGAAATCTTCCAGCGTGAGGTGGCCATGTATAAAGTTTCTACGCCCGAATTTCAGTCGACGGCAGAACCTTCGAAAGTTGTACGTCGCTATGGCGCACACATTGTAGAAGTAAATCCTACCTTCTCTGTGGTAGAGATGACGGGCATGAGCGATGATATCACCAGCTTGTACCAGGAACTGAAAAACCTGAACTGCGTACTGCAATTTGTCCGCTCAGGAAGAATTGCAATTTCGACCAGCTGTTTTGAGCGTGTAAACGAATATCTGGCACATCGGGAAGAACGATATAAAAACGAAAAACAATAAAGAAGGTTATGAGTGAGGATAATAAAGTTAGTACCTACCAGTTTGTAGCAGAACCGTTCCACGTAGATTTTATGGAAAAGCTTACGATGGGCGTATTGGGTAACCATCTGTTAAACTGTGCTGGCTTTCATGCGGCAGAGCGCGGCTTCGGCATTGCCACCCTGAACGAGAACCATTATACATGGGTGCTTTCACGTCTGGCAGTGGAAATGGAGGAAATGCCCCGTGCATACGAGAAGTTCAGCATCCAGACGTGGGTGGAAAATGTGTACCGTCTGTTTACCGACCGTAATTTTGCTATCCTGAATCAGGACGGCAAGCCGATAGGATATGCACGTTCTATCTGGGCAATGATCAGCATGGAAACTCGTAAGCCTGCCGATTTGCTTGCATTGCATGGCGGCAAGATTACCGACTATATTTGCAAGAAAGAGTGTCCCATAGCCAAAGCCGGCCGTGTAAAGGTGACAGAGCAGACTCCTTGTTCCGAGTACTTGGTGAAGTACAGCGACATTGACCTCAACGGTCATGTCAATAGTATCAAGTACATCGAACATGCACTCGATTTGTTCCCACTCGAAATGTTCCGCAATAAATCTATTCACCGCTTCGAAGTGGCATACGTTGCCGAGAGCTATTATGGCGACAAGCTGAGCTTCTATCGCGAACAGGTGGGCGAGAACGAATACGATATAGAAATAAAAAAGAACGGCACGGAAGTTGTCGCTCGTTGTAAAGTGATATTTAACTGATTTTTTAATAAAAAGATTGTAATTATGGCACAAATGAATTTTGGCGGCGTTACTGAAAATGTAGTAATCCGCGATGAGTTCCCCTTGGAAAAAGCACGTGAAGTATTGAAAAACGAAACAATAGCTGTCATCGGTTATGGTGTACAGGGCCCCGGACAGTCACTGAATCTGCGTGACAATGGTTTCAACGTAATCGTAGGACAGCGTCAGGGCAAGACATTCGAAAAAGCTGTTGCCGACGGTTGGGTACCGGGCGAAACCTTGTTCAGCATCGAAGAAGCTTGCAAGAGAGGTACTATTATCATGTGTCTGTTGTCGGATGCTGCCGTTATTTCTGTATGGCCTACCATCAAACCTCATCTGACTGCTGGCAAAGCATTGTATTTCTCTCACGGATTTGCCATTACATGGAACGACCGTACCGGTGTGGTTCCTCCCAAAGATGTCGACGTTATCATGGTTGCTCCTAAAGGTTCGGGTACATCTTTGCGTACCATGTTCCTCGAAGGACGTGGCTTGAACTCATCGTACGCTATCTATCAGGATGCTACCGGCAAGGCTTACGAACGTACTATTGCACTGGGTATCGGTATCGGCTCAGGTTATTTGTTCGAAACAACCTTCCAGCGTGAAGCTACATCCGATTTGACAGGTGAACGTGGTACATTGATGGGTGCAATTCAGGGCTTGCTGCTGGCACAGTATGAAACATTGCGTGAACACGGACACTCACCTTCGGAAGCATTCAACGAAACAGTTGAGGAACTTACTCAGTCGTTGATGCCGCTGTTTGCAGCAAAAGGTATGGACTGGATGTACGCTAACTGTTCTACAACTGCTCAGCGTGGTGCATTGGACTGGATGACTCCGTTCCACGATGCTACCAAACCGGTATTCGAAAAGCTGTACAAGTCGGTTGCCGAAGGCCACGAAGCACAGCGTTCTATCGACTCAAACTCTCAGCCGGACTATCGTGATAAACTGAACGAAGAACTTCGTCAGTTGCGCGAAAGCGAAATGTGGCAGACAGCCGTAACCGTTCGTAAACTTCGTCCGGAAAACAACTGATAAACCACTTTACAGATAAATAAGAAAAGCTCCTTTCGCAGTGAATACGCTGCCGAAAGGGGCTTTTTTCGTATCAGGGTGCAGGTATCTGCCGGACTCGGCATGATTTGCCATGACGCTGTACATGTAACTATCCTTTTCGGCTTCTGTATGCATTATCTCCGGCATGTAGAGAATGAGTCGTCTGCGCCTTTGGGGGGAACCTCTGCATGTCTGGATAATTTTTTGTACAAAAAATAAAATCTTTTGTACAAATTTTCAGAAAACGTCTCGATGTTTTTCCGGAGAGCCGCCGGATTTCTTTTCCATACATCCGCATATTAGTGTCAAAGCTTGTAATATCATACAAAACGTAAACAGATTATGACAGGAAATTCACGTTAAAAAAGTAATTATTTATCCGTCAATCGGAATAAAATCGTTATTTTTGAGTTCAACTTAATTTATCTTTACAATACAAATTACTGAGTTATGAAAACAGACTTTTTACAGATTATCAAGACACGGCGCAGTTGCCGCAAATATAAAGCAGAACAAATTACCGATGAAGAGCTGAAGGCTGTGCTCGAAGCCGGTACGTATGCACCTACTTCACGAGGCATGCAGTCACCTTACATCGTAGCTGTACAGAATGAAGCTCAGCGCAAGCAATTGGCCGAAATGAATGCCCGCGTTATGGGCGTGACCTCCAATCCGTATTACGATGCTCCCACTTATGTGCTGGTGCTTGTTCCGGGCGATGCCAATAATCCCATACAAGACGGCAGTTGCGTACTTGAAAATATGATGCTTGCAGCCCATGCGCTGGGACTGGGCAGTTGCTGGATTCACCGTGAGCGCGAAATGTTCTCCACTCCCGAAGGAAAGGAACTGATGAAAGCATGGGGACTTCCCGAGGGGCTGGTTGGTATCGGAGCATTGGCTTTGGGATATCCGGAAGGAGAACCGGCACAGCCCAAACCACGTAAGCCCGATTACTACCGGATTATCAAATAAAAAAATAAACCTGAACCTATGACAGAAGGAAAATATCATATCGGATTCGCTTTGAGCGGAGGATTTATCCGGGGAATTGCCCATCTGGGCATGTTGCAGGCACTGTTCGAGCATAATATCCGTCCCGATATCCTGTCGGGTACCAGTGCGGGAGCTATCGTCAGTGTCTTCATAGCCGATGGCAGGCAGCCCTTCGAAATTATGGAGATGTTTTCCGACCGTTCGTTTACAGAGCTGGCAAAGGTCCGTCCGGGCAGAGAAAGTCTGTTCCAGATGGATTATTTTATCGATTTCATGAGGAGCAATCTGCGGACACGCAATCTGGAGAATCTGGAAATACCTGTCGTTGTGACGGCTACCGATTTCGATCATGGTTGTTCCGTTCACTTCACGCGTGGAGAGATAGCCCGTCGTGTGGCAGCTTCATGTTGCATACCCGTGCTGTTCGCTCCGGTCAAGATTGGGGGAGTTTATTATGTCGACGGAGGAGTGTTTATGAATATTCCCGTTACCCCGATACGTGATTTATGCGACAAAGTGCTGGCACTGAACGTTTACAAGCTCGTTGCCGATGCATATAGCAAGAATCTGGCAGCCATAGCTCTCAGGGCGTACCACTTCATGTTTCAGGCAAATACGTTTACCGAGCTTGAAAAAGCAGATTTGATTATTGCCCCCGATGGTCTGGGAGAATACTCGAACTACGAACTGGAAAAGGCTGAAGAAATTTTCAGTACTGGATATTTCGCAGCTTCGCAGGTGCTGGAGCAACTGGAAGAGGATGAAAAAGAGCGGTATTTTTCGTTCAGGTAAAAAAGAAGAATGTCAAAAAATACAATAATGACTATGGAACAAAATGAAAAAATGATTATTTATCAGGTTTTTACCCGTTTGTTCGGCAACAACGAAGTGAATAATGTATACAATGGAAGCTTGCAGGAGAACGGATGCGGTAAAATGGATGATTTTACAAACAAAGCATTACATGAAATAAAGAAACTGGGTGCTACACATATCTGGTATACAGGTGTGATTGCTCATGCTTCCCAAACAGACTATTCTGCATATAATATTCCCCGAAATCACCCTTCAGTGGTAAAAGGAAAGGCCGGTTCGCCTTATGCTATCCGCGATTATTATGATATCGATCCCGATTTGGCTGTCAATGTGAACCATCGCATGAAAGAATTCGAAGCACTGGTCAAACGTACGCACAGCAACGGGTTGAAGGTGATTATTGATTTCGTGCCCAATCACGTTGCCCGTCAGTATCACTCTATTGCCAAGCCTGCGGGCGTAAAGGATCTGGGCGAAGACGATGACAATACAAAGGCTTTTGATGTAAACAATAACTTTTACTACATACCGGGTACGCGTCTGGAAGGTGAAATAGACTTTTATAATGAAGAGGCGGGCACCTACGAAGAAATGCCTGCCAAGGCTACCGGAAATAACCGCTTCGATGCTTATCCGAACAAAACCGACTGGTATGAAACGGTGAAGCTGAATTACGGGGTAGACTATATGGGAAATACGGGAAATCATTTTTCACCAGTTCCTGATACTTGGAACAAGATGAAGGATATCCTGCTCTTTTGGGCTGCCAAAGGCATAGACGGTTTCCGTTGCGACATGGCGGAAATGGTACCGTGCGAGTTCTGGGGCTGGGTCATCCCTCAGGTGAAAAAGCTGCATCCGGAGCTGATTTTCATTGCCGAAGTCTATAATCCGAACGAATATCGTAATTATATCTTCAACGGACATTTCGATTACCTGTATGATAAGGTGGGGCTGTACGATACCCTTCGTGCTGTAGTATGCGGATATGGTTCGGCCACTTCTATTACGGGATGCTGGCAGAGCGTAAACGATATCCAGTCGCACATGCTGAATTTCCTGGAGAACCACGACGAACAGCGTATCGCTTCCGATTTCTTTGCAGGCGACGCCCGTAAGGCACTGCCGGCATTGCTGGTTTCGGCTTGCATGAATACCAATCCGATGATGATTTACTTCGGACAGGAACTGGGCGAGGAAGGTATGGACAGCGAAGGATTCAGCGGACGCGACGGACGTACTACTATCTTCGATTACTGGAGTGTTGACAGCATCCGAAGATGGAATAACCACGGACGCTACAATCTTCACCTGCTGAATGACAAGGAGAAAGAGCTTCGCCGGTTTTATTACCATGTACTGAACTTGTGTAATGAGGAAAAGGCCATCTCGCAAGGTGAATTCTTCGACTTGATGTATGCCAATCAGGGAAACTGGTTGATGAATGAACATCGTCAGTTTGCGTTCATCCGCAAGCATGCCAACGAAGTGTTGCTGATACTTGTCAATTTCGATGAGATGCCGATGCCGGTTTCGGTCAATGTTCCGCGTCATGCGTTTGAGTATTTGCAGATGCCGGAAAGCGAAACCGTACAGACAGTGGACTTGCTGACGGGAGAAAAAGGAACCATTTCCTTTACAAGCGAGAAGCCGGTAGCCGTTGAACTGCCGGGCTGGGGCGGAAAGATCCTGAAAATGACAATCTGACCTTCGCGCAGATGTGACAGAAACTGAATATAAAAAGACACTCCTTCAAATGCTTTTGCCTTGTGATGCAGGGAAAATCGAAGGAGTGTCTTTTTTTTATAGCATGTCTGGAACCAGATAGATATTCTCTTCTGAGATGCCTTGCTCCAGCAGTGCATTCTTATCTGCGAGATAGAGCTTCATAAATTCATCGTGTGTCTGGCAGTTGCTTTCCACATGGCGATAACATTCGAGAGCCTGTCGGATATTGTTTTGTGCCAGATAAACGTGTCCGGCATTTAGCCAGTCGGACGATTGCGACTCGTCGGAGTGCAGTAACTTGTCGAAGAAGCGAACAGCTTCATCATATTTCCCAGTCATAAAGTAGCACCATCCTATTGCTCTTTGTGCATTAGCCGGAGCTTTATCCAGGTATTCTACTTTAAAGAAATAGGTCAGTGCCTTATCGTACATACGGAGGTTGGCCAGACATTGTCCGATTTGCAGAAGCAGATTTAAGTTCTCCGGCTGCATTGTTTCAATTTTGTACAAGCATTCCAGCGCTTCCTGATATTGCTGCTGCCGTTTATAGCATTGTGCCATTTGCTTTAACGTCCATATATGATCCGGTTTCAGCAGGTCGGCCTGTATGTAGGCTTGTAATGCCTTGGAATATTCTTTCATTTTCTGGTAGCAGAATCCTGTTTTCCTCCAGATATCGTCGTCCATGTTTTCTCCGCACTGCAAAAGGTCTTTGTAAATTTCGCATGCCTCTTGAAAATATTCTTTCGAGAACAAGTAGTCGGCTATATGCTTCAGTGCTTCCGGTGTATGTGTCAGTGGTTTCAGCGCCTCACATTTCCAAAGGGCAAGTTCGTCGGTAAAGATGTCGTGCATCTCGTTGCGGTACATCCACAACTTAAAGAAACGATACAAGTCGTGTATATATTGGCGGCTGACGTTCTCGGATTTCTTTTCAGCCTTTATATAGTTGGAAAGTAAGTCTTGCCCTTCACCGATCATTTCATTCTGCATGGAAAACTCTGTTGCCAAGATTTCCAACTGGTCGGAAGGAACGCTTTGCAGGGTAAGACAGAATGAATATTTGTCCGAATTGCAGAACATGGTCGACTCCATGAGTGTACCTATGATAGATTTCTCACCCTCTATATTTTTCTGCTTGAATACTTGAGCTACATCCGGCTGCTGGCGGTCGAACGGATAAAACCAGTGTGCTGCCTGACGGAAGAAAGGATACGACTTGAGCTGCGAGAATGCACTCATGTAAGTATCGGCTCCTTCCGACTGCAAGGCACCCAGTTCGTGCAGATATTCCTCCACCCGTTTGATTTCTTTTTCCCATTCCGGATTCTTGTCTTCCATATCCTCCAGGTCGAAGATCTTCTGTCCCGGATGCATCATCTCCGGTGAAATTTTCATGTTCGGAATAATTTCTTCGCGCATTTTCTTGTCTATTTTTTCTGTTTCGCGCGAGAGGAGTAAGATAATCTGGATTTTGTTCAGCTCCTGAGCTACGGGAGTAGAATCGTTTAAGAGCGATAGAGCTTCCTTCAGCTCGGGATACAGTTGAAGTCGCTTCTCCTGATAATAGGTTGCCAAGGCGATACCTGTTAATGCACGCTGGGTAACGATTGCCTCGCTATGAGTCTGATAGGCTTTTATAAGGAACTGAAACTTGCGGCTGTCGAACAGTTGCAGTAAGCTTAATGTTACGGCACTAATCATGACTGCCACGTCGTTTGCTGGAACGAGCAATGACTCCAATATTGCATTGGCGCCTGCCAGATCTTCGTCCGTCCAGTGTGTCGATATCCATATTTTGTCGAACAATTCGGTTACATCTTTTTCATGACGTGCGTAAATGTCGTCTATCGATTTGCTGCGGCTCTTGTCGTCCATTATTGAAATTTGTGCCATTCCCAAGTCTTCGCTGAATGCTTCAAGGCTGAGGCAATAATCGCGGAAACTTTTCGATTCAAACTGTTTCATGACGCGATACTTTCCCTGTTGGTAGCCGCTTCCGGTGTGGTACTTGCGTATAAGTTCGGCACTATCGGCAAGTTCGTATGCTCTACGCAGCAGTTTATGATACAGTTTGTTCCTTTCCGGATCTTCCATACCCTGCGAGGCATATTGCAACATGTAGTTATAAGTCGTTTGGAGATTCTCTATTTCTGATGAGAGTTTCCAGTCATCGGCTTCATGTGCCAAGGCCGAGAGTTGTACGAGTGCTTCTTTCACCCGCTTTTTGTCTAAGTATTCGATGACATCGTTATACATAACAGTTAAAGGGTCTGATTAGAGAAATAATATTAAGTGTATGTTTATCAGTATTTACTGGTTATTTGTTGGCTGATTCCTGAAAATAGTAATCGATATTAGCCAAAGCCTTTTGTGAAAGTCTTTCTATACTTTGGATTGATTTTCCTGAGATATAAGGAGTATATAGAAGGTTTTTACACGATTTCAGGTCTTCGTACACGTTCCCCATTCCGGTGGCATCGCACAGATAATAATTGCCGTCTGAAGCATTAAGCCAGTCTTTCATAGCTGCAACATCGAATGTTGGTCCTACCGAAGTGTTTACTATGATTTTATGATTACCCAGTATGGAAAACTCTCTTTTTCCAAGCAGGTAATTGTTTCGGGGAATACATGTGCAGATGATTTCGTTCTTTTCCAACAGCTCATCAAGCGGCATATAGGTATATCCGGCATCATCGGCTTCTGGCTTTCTGTTGCGGCTGAAGTAGCTGACCTCTGCTCCAAAAAACTTTAAAGCATCGGCAACCATTCGTCCTGTTTTTCCCATACCGATGATTCCTGTTTTACATTTAGTCAGTTCTGTACTATCTTTGTGCCAGCGTATGCCTCCGAATCCATGCAGCAGGCGTACCAGTTCGCTTATCACATATTCTACAACTCCTTCATCACCATAGTCTTTTACTCCCAATACGGTGATACCTCTTTTCCGTGCTTCTATAACATCTACGTTACAACTTTCTGGATTATAGAGTGTGCAGCACATACCAATGTAGCGTATGTTGCGGCAGGCATCGAGTACATTTCTTCTGATTGGTGTACGAAATGAAACTAACAGACAGTCTGCATCTGCGATGCGTTCTATTACAATATTCTCATCTTGTGGAAAATCGTGATAGATCACAACTTCGTCGCCTAAATTTTGCAGTTGCTGTAGAGCTCTTTCGTTGAGCAATGTTTCATCTACTGCTACTATTTTTTTGAATTTGGCCATTCTTTCTTCTCGTTTTTTACTATTCGGAGGTTTTGCTTTTTGCAAAGTTATTCATTCTTTCTGTTTTTTTGCGGGTAAAATTGTTTATTTTGGAGTTCTAAAACTTATTTGTCCTTCTTCAAGCCTTGTTTATTTTGTTCTGTACAGAAATAATTTTATAATTTTGCAATGTTTATTTTATTGAGAGATCTTCTGTCCGTGAGATAAGAAGATAAGACTTTACTATTGACGAAAACAATGGAAATAACTGAACTTCAATCGCGTTATACTCGTCATCCTGCCGTGGAGGGGCTGGCGAAAACTTTACGAAACAATGATATACGTACTGTGTTTTTGGAGGGAACGCATGCTTCGTGTGCTTCTTTGTTTGCTTCCTGCTTTATCAAGTCGGTGCCGGGAGTATATCTTTTCATTTTAAATGATCAGGAAGAGGCCGGATATTTCTATCACGATATGGTACAAGTGAATGGAGACGAACAGATATTGTTTTTTCCTTCCTCTTATCGGCGCGCCATCAAGTACGGACAAAAGGATGCTGCCAACGAGATACTTCGAACCGAAGTGCTGAGCCGTCTGGAGAAAAACGAGCCGGTTGCAGTGGTAACTTATCCCGATGCTCTGGCAGAGAAAGTCGTTTCTCAAAAAGTGTTGAGTGATAAAACTTTGAAACTGAATGTCGGACAGCATATTGATACTGAGGAAATAACCAAGACGCTATCCGATTATGGTTTTGAACATGTAGACTATGTATACGAGCCGGGGCAGTTTGCTACACGTGGAAGTATAATCGATGTTTATTCTTTCGCTTCTGAATATCCTTACCGAATAGACTTTTTCGGTGATGAAATAGATAGTATACGAACTTTTGAGGTCGAAAGCCAGCTGTCGCGCGAGAAGAAAGATTCCGTGAGCATTGTTCCGGAACTGGCACAGGCTGTAGATGGTGATATTAGTTTCCTGAGCTTTATCCCACGTGAAACCGTTTTATGGGTAAAAGATCTGTTGTGGGTTCGTGAGCGCATTCAGACAGTACACGATGAGGCGCTTTCTCCACAGGCACTGACCGCTTACGAAGGCGAACAGACCGACTTGATGAATCTGGAACGTAAGCTGATAGACGGATCGGAATTTACGACGGAATCACTGGATTTCCGGCGAATTGATTTCGGACATAAGGCGGTCGGGACACCTCAGGCAACGCTGAAGTTCGAAACATCCGTCCAGCCTATTTTCCATAAGAACTTTGATTTGGTGGCAAGTACCTTTACGGATTACCTGCAACGGGGATATACTTTATACATTTGTTCTGACAGTGTAAAACAAACCGACCGTCTGGTCGATATTTTCCGTGAACGAGGCGATAAAATTGATTTTACGGCTGTAGACCGCACCTTGCACGAGGGATTCATCGACCATACGTTGCATTGCTGTATTTTTACCGATCATCAGATATTCGACCGTTTCCATAAATATAATTTGCGCAGTGATAAGGCGAGAAGTGGAAAGGTTGCACTTTCACTGAAGGAACTGAATATGTTCGAGCCGGGCGACTATGTAGTACATATCGATCACGGTATCGGAAAGTTTGCCGGACTGGTACGTATTCCGAATGGAAATACTACGCAGGAAGTCATCAAACTGGTGTATCAGAATGATGATGTTGTGTTTGTTTCCATTCATTCTCTGCATAAAATTTCCAAATACAAGGGTAAGGAAGGCGAGCAGCCTCGTATCAGTAAGCTGGGTACGGGAGCATGGGAGAAAATAAAGGAACGTACTAAGACCAAGATTAAGGATATCGCTCGCGACCTGATAAAACTCTATTCGCAGCGTAAGCAGGAAAAAGGCTTCAAGTATAGTCCCGACAGCTTTTTGCAGCATGAGCTGGAGGCAAGCTTTATTTATGAAGATACTCCCGACCAGCTGAAGGCTACTCAAGAGGTAAAGGCAGATATGGAAAGCGATCGTCCGATGGACCGTCTGGTGTGTGGTGATGTCGGCTTTGGAAAGACGGAGGTTGCCATACGTGCTGCCTTCAAGGCTGTAGCCGACAATAAGCAGGTTGCTGTGCTTGTACCGACTACGGTACTGGCTTATCAGCACTATCAGACTTTCTGCAAGCGTCTGGAAGGAATGCCTTGCAAAGTGGAATATCTGAGTCGTGCCCGTACGGCGAAAGATACGTCCCGCATCCTGAAGGAACTGGAAGCAGGTACGATCAATATATTGATAGGCACACATAAGATTATCGGTAAGAGTGTGAAGTTTCACGACTTGGGCTTGCTGATTGTGGATGAGGAGCAGAAGTTCGGAGTGAGTGTGAAAGAAAAACTGCGTCAGATTAAGGTGAATGTAGATACCCTTACCATGACGGCTACACCGATTCCGCGTACACTTCAGTTCTCGTTGATGGGAGCTCGTGACTTGTCGGTTATCCAGACTCCGCCACCCAACCGTTATCCGATACAGACCGAGGTGCATACGTTTAACGAAGAAATCATTACCGAAGCGATTAACTTTGAAATGAGCCGCAACGGTCAGGTGTTCTTTGTGAATAACCGTATACAGAACTTGGCGGAACTGAAAGCAATGATCGTGCGTAACATTCCGGATTGCCGTGTTTGTATCGGTCATGGACAGATGCAACCCGAAGAGCTGGAAAAGATTATCTTCGGTTTCGTGAATTATGATTACGATGTGCTGCTTGCCACTACCATTATCGAGAGTGGAATTGATATTCCGAATGCCAATACGATTATTATCAATCAGGCACAGAATTTCGGTCTGAGTGACTTGCATCAGATGCGCGGACGTGTGGGACGAAGTAACAAAAAGGCTTTCTGTTATTTGCTGGCTCCTCCTTTATCGTCTTTGACTCCCGAAGCCAAGCGCCGTCTTCAGGCTATCGAAAATTTCAGCGATCTGGGAAGTGGTATACATATTGCCATGCAGGACCTGGATATTCGTGGTGCCGGTAATATGCTGGGAGCCGAACAGAGTGGCTTTATTGCCGACCTGGGTTATGAAACTTATCAGAAGATTCTGTCGGAAGCTGTGACGGAACTGAAGAATGATGAGTTTGCCGATCTTTATGCCGATGAGATTAAGGCTGGAGAGGAAAAGATCAGCGGCGAAGATTTCGTTGACGAATGTACCGTGGAAAGTGATCTGGAATTGTTGTTCCCCAACGAATATATTCCGAGCAGCAGTGAACGAATGTTGCTTTATCGTGAGCTGGATAAATTGGAACTCGACCGGGATGTGGAGGCTTTCAAGGCTCGTCTGGTAGACCGCTTTGGCAAGATTCCGCCCGAAGGCGAAGAACTGATCCGTATTGTACCTCTCCGTCGTCTGGCAAAGCGCCTTGGTGTAGAGAAGGCTGTGCTGAAGGGTGGTAAGATGATTCTTTATTTTGTAAGCAATCCGGATAGTCCGTATTATCAGAGTGCAGCTTTCGGTAAGATTATCGATTACATGGCAAAGTATCCGCGGGTATGCAACTTGCGTGAACAGAACGGACGACGCAGCATGACCGTAAAGGACATAAACGATGTGGATTCGGCAGTCCGTATCTTGCAGGAAATTGTGAGTCTGGGTTCTTGATAGGGAACGGGGTTCGCAAGGCATTTGTTTATTCGGATATCGGATAGAAGATGTTGTGTAAGGAGCAGGCGATGAAGATAAAACTGGCGGGAAGGCTTCTCTGCTTTTTTGAATTAAATGATGTAATTTATATACTAAGACGTAAAATTTTATGATTTCAGTAGATGGACTTACCGTCGAGTTTGGCGGAACCACCTTATTTAGTGACATTAGTTTTCAGATTAATGAAAGAGACCGTATTGCCCTGATGGGAAAGAATGGGGCTGGAAAATCGACTTTGTTGAAAATATTGGCCGGAGTACGCCAGCCAACACGTGGAAAGGTAACAGCGCCCAAAGACTGTGTGGTTGCTTATCTGCCTCAGCATCTGATGACAGAAGACGGACGTACGGTGTTCGAGGAAGCATCGCAGGCTTTTGCTCACCTTCGTGAAATGGAGGAAGAAATAGAACGCATGAATAACGAATTGGCTACCCGTACCGACTACGAGAGTGATTCGTACATGGAACTGATAGAAAAAGTTGCTGCGATGAGCGAGAAGTTTTACGCCATCGATATGACTCATTTTGAAGAAGACGTAGAGAAAGCTTTGCTCGGACTTGGTTTTGTGCGTGAAGACTTTAACCGTCCTACCAGCGATTTCAGCGGAGGATGGCGCATGCGTATCGAGCTGGCCAAGTTGCTGTTGCAGAATCCGGATGTGTTGTTGCTGGACGAGCCGACCAATCATCTGGACATTGAGTCTATCGGCTGGCTGGAAGAATTTCTGATTAATAGTGCCAAGGCAGTAGTCGTTATCAGTCACGACCGTAAGTTTGTCGACAATATTACTACACGTACCATCGAAGTGACAATGGGGCGTATCTACGATTATAAGGTAAACTATTCACAGTATCTTGTATTGCGTAAAGAACGTCGCGAACAACAGATGAAGCAATACGAGGAGCAGCAGAAGATGATTCAGGAAACGAAAGATTTTATCGAACGTTTCAAGGGAACATACAGTAAGACTCTTCAGGTACAAAGCCGTGTGAAGATGCTGGAGAAGCTGGAACTTATTGAGGTTGATGAAGAAGATACTTCTGCACTCCGGCTTAAATTTCCGCCTTCTCCCCGAAGCGGAAGTTATCCGGTCATTATGGAAGGAGTGGGCAAGACGTATGGTGACCACGTTGTTTTCCGTAATGCTAATCTCACGATAGAACGTGGCGATAAAGTAGCCTTTGTCGGGAAAAACGGAGAAGGTAAGTCTACATTGGTAAAATGTATCATGGGAGAGATAGAACATGAGGGAACATTGACACTGGGGCACAATGTGCAGATTGGTTACTTTGCACAAAATCAGGCTTCTTTGCTGGATGAAAATCTGACCGTCTTTCAGACAATCGATGATGTGGCAAAAGGGGAAATCCGAAACAAGATACGCGACCTGCTTGGAGCCTTTATGTTTGGCGGGCCGGAGGAGTCGATGAAGAAAGTAAAAGTGCTTTCGGGAGGAGAACGTACTCGTCTTGCAATGATCAAGTTGTTGCTCGAACCCGTAAATCTGCTGATTCTGGATGAGCCTACCAATCATCTTGACATGAAGACAAAAGATATTTTGAAGCAGGCACTGATGGATTTCGACGGAACACTGATTGTGGTATCGCACGATCGTGATTTCTTGGACGGGCTGGTTTCGAAGGTATACGAATTCGGCAATCAGCGTGTGAAAGAACATTTGTGTGGCATCTATGAGTTTCTTGAAGCTAAGAAAATGGAAAGTCTGCGAGAACTGGAAAGAAAGAATTGATGATTTTATAAATACGTGTATTATATTCATCACCATGAATAAGAAAAAACATCACCGGAAATTCAGCAATTCCCGGTGATGTTTTTTCTTATTTGTCAGCATGTTTTGGAAAACTGTTTATTCGGCTTGCTTTTTTCCAAATTCAGGGTCTATTTTCAATAGAGCAGTTACGCCGAAAGTAGCGGCACAACATACCATGATCCAGAGGAAGAAATGCTGATACCCCAGAAGCTCCTGCATCCATCCGGCTATCATGCCGGGAAGCATCATACCCAGTGCCATGAAAGCAGTACAGATAGCGTAGTGTGCTGTACTGTGGTTTCCCCGAGAAAAATAAATAAGATACAGCATGTATGCCGTGAAACCGAATCCGTAGCCGAACTGTTCGATGAAAATGCAGACATTGATCCACAGCAGGTTTGTTTCCGGAAAATAGCTTAGAAAAACATAAACCAGATCAGGAAGTGATATTGCCCACACCATGTACCATAGCCATTGCTTCAATCCATGTCGTGCCACAGCCATACCTCCCAGTATGCCTCCCAGTGTAAGTCCGATGATTCCGATAGTACCCTGGGTAAATCCTATTTGTTCGGTTGTCATGCCCAAGCCTCCTTTTGAAACCGGATCGAGCAGGAAAGGTATACTCATCTTTGCCAGTTGGGCTTCTGGCAGGCGGTATAGCAACATGAATAGAATGGCAATGCCTGCTTGATCCTTTCTGAAAAACGAACGGAATGTCAGCAGAAATTCTTTAAATAATCCCGATGCAGATGTCTTTGCCGCAGCCTTGTCGCTTGCCGGACGTGGCAGTATAAAGGAATGATAGAGCCATAAGGCAAGAAATATGCCGGCCAGAACAAGAAAGGTGATGCTCCATGCATAAGGAATATTTGCACTGGTCTTTTCCAAATATCCGGCAATCATGACCAGCAATCCTTGTCCGGCAATCGTTGCGATGCGATAGAAGGTGCTTCGTATACCGACAAATAAAGCTTGTTCGTGACTGTTCAGTCCCAGCATATAGAATCCGTCGGCAGCAATGTCGTGTGTTGCTGAGCTAAAGGCCATAAGCCAGAAGATAGCAAGCGTTGTCTGGAAAAAATGTTCGGTAGGAATAGTGAAAGCAATTCCCGCCAGTCCGGCTCCGATGAGCAACTGCATGAGTGTTATCCACCAGCGCTTGGTACGGAGTAAATCGACAAACGGACTCCATAACGGTTTGATAACCCATGGCAGGTTCAGCCAGCTTGTATAGAGAGCAACTTCGGCATTCGAGATGCCCATGCGCTTATACATGACAAGTGATAGAGTCATGACTGCTATGTAAGGTAATCCTTCGGCAAAATACAGCGTCGGGACCCACGACCAGGGGGATTGCTTTTTCATGATGGAAATATTAATATAGTTTTCTTATATCTGCTCCTTTATAATAATGAAGCAGGATTTCATTGTAGTTATAGCCTTGCTCACCCATAACAGCTGCTCCAATTTGACAGAGACCTACACCATGTCCCCATCCGGCTCCAGTGAGCTCGAACCATGCAGGTACGCCATTGGCATCAGTTTCTCCTTTATCCACGATAAAGGCTGAGCTGAACAAATGAGTAGGAGATAGTGTGCGGCGTATTTCCAGCTCTTTTCCTATGATAAGTGTCTTTTCGGTACCAACTATTTTCAGCTTGCAAATGCGCCCCGATTTTCCTCGTTCTACAGGGATGAGATCGATTATTTTTCCATAGTCGTTCTTTGTGTTACTACGAATCAATTCGGAAAGTTCCTCTTGTGTGTAGCGGACTTTCCAGCGGTAGAAGTTAGTTGTTTCCTGATCGTAGTTGTTTAGAATCTGTGAGATAATCGCCTTGTCGTTTGTATAACAGAAGCTCTCAGGAGTGCTTCGTATCCACTTTTCTGCTTCACTCTCCAAAGTCAGATCGGGCAATACTCCTTCTTCCTTTGTATCACGTACCGCACTCAGGTATGGATAATTCTTATCTTCCCAGCAAGTGTTGAATACTTCGCTTACTCCTCCACAGCATTTGGAGAAGCGTGCATCGCAGATGCTGTTTTTATACATCAGTACCTGACCTTGTGTTGCTTTGACTGCTTCGACAACACTCTTGTTGGATGCTTTTGTTATGCCTTGGTAGCGCTGGCAGTGATCGTCGGCACATACGTCGAATATGGTATGGTCTTCGCGATCGTACCACCGGATATATTCAGTATCAGTCTTGATGAAAGAAAAGAATCCGTTGTCGTGTTTGCTCATCGCTTTACGCTTCTCTATCTGGGCAAGCAGCCAGCTTCTGGAAATGACGGCATGAGCCTTTAGAAATTCAGGAGAGGAGGTGGCATTCATCTCGGACGAAATGACGCTGATGAGGTAATCCTCGGCCGGCAGAATATTGATGGCTGTAATCTTTCCTTCGTCCACTACCAACTTGAGCGTACCGTTGAAGTGCTGAGTTTCCTGACGTTCCCAATGAAAATTGATGCCAATGGTTACATCATACAAGGAGAAAGAGGCCTCGTCTTCTACGGGTGTGAAGGTAAGCTCACGGTATACGTTGCCGTTCCACAAGATTCCTCCTTCATCAAAAGACACAACCTGATTGCCGGTAACAGTTTCACCTTTCGCCAGGAAATGTGAATTGAGTGTAAAATGAATCTCTTGAGCATTGACAATGCCCACGCTTATTTCTGGTTCTTTCATGATGCGCTAAGTGTTAATTGCTGTATGATACTTCTTTATATATTTGTAAGATATCTTGTTCTGTTATTTTGTCAAAATCTTCCTTTCGGGGAGTAACCAATAAACCTGCCATGTCAAGTGCTCCGGGGCTGACAAGAATCTGTGCATTGCCGGATGCTGTATAGCAGGCCGGACGATGTTTCTCTCGTGGAAGGTATACTACGGTGAAACCGCGTACGGGGTCGTTCCACGCAAACAGATTATATCTGGGTTCATATTCTCCGTCATGTATTGGAAGGGTATGCAGATATTCTTCTATCAGTTCCGGACTTGTTGTCATAGATTGGTCAGTAACAAAAGCCTGAATCGGGCAGATATAATTGGTTATCTGATAAGAACGACATCTACTTCCGTTAACCATGTTTTGCTCTTTTGTACAGACAGCTGTAGGCATTAGTTTATCCCATTGGCGAATCAAAGGAATATCATTTTGCAGTACAGCTTGAAAATGGAAATGGTCGGGGGCGGAAGCTCCACATTTTGCACCGTTGTAGAATACAGCATATCCGGGTTCAAAATGTGTTTCAAGCCAATTTACTAATCCACCGGGAAGCTGACGTTCTGTCTTGTCGGCAAGTATCTGGTCCTGATGCTTCAAACTGGAGATTGTAAGATGTCCATGAAGTATCGGATAAGGGTTTACGCGTAAGCTGAAAGGTTCGTTTAATGAAATAATGATTTCATCTTGTCCCTTAGGCTTGTTTTCGGAACATAAGAAGCAAGGACGTGCTTCTATCGATGCCTTGTCGATTTTAGCACATGTAGAAACAGCCCGTGCCGGATTGAATTGTACGGTTATCGTATTACCATTCAAATGGAACGTACGCGTTTCTATTTTGTCAAGTGCTTCGTGGTTGGTTCGTGCTGTCTGCCATTTAGCTAATTGACTTTCAAAGAAAAGCTCACCGGGGTGTTTCTTCTTGTTCATGTCATGGCGCAGTTTCATTTCCAAGGTACGCAGACTATCTTTATAACTGTTGTTTAAGTTGACTTTCTCAATGCTTAGTGCTGCGTCGGAATTGCCTTCCCATCGGCGGCATAAGTACAATACATCGTAGATACGTCCGATATGGTAACTACGTGAAAAGGCCAGTCCGAGTGCATAATCTTCTCCGTAACTGGTGTTCGGTACACGAATCTTTCGTAGGAGAGGAGTGTAGAATGCACGGGGAGCTCCCAGTCCATTGATGCGTAAAGCATTGTTATGCCCGTTTTCGTCTGTCCATTCTTTATGATCGATAACTCCAGGAGGAAGAGTTTGTAAGGCAAAATCTGTCATGCGATAAGAACCGATGACCATGGCGCATTGTTCTTTATAGAATTTATCGACAATGGTTTGCAGCGTATCCGGACTGCTATATAGATCATCGCTATCTAACTGTATGGCAAAACGGCCGCATTGTGCGTGGTTTATACCTAAATTCCAGCATCCGCCTATTCCCAAATCAGTCCGCTCAGGTATCAGATGGATGACTTTGGAATTATTTTTATAATGCTCGATAATTTCACTTGTTCCGTCGGTAGAGTGATTATCGATGATAATCAGGTTAAAAGGAAAACGGGTTTTCTGTTCCAGTACGGAACGAATTGCATCGTCGATAGTACGAGCGCGGTTACGTACCGGTATAATGACCGAAGCTTCGTAAAGAAAATTTCCTTCACTTACATCTATGGTACATCGGGTTGGTGCAAGATAAGTTCCACTTTTCTTTAGGTGCCGGGTGAAAACCACTTCCCGCTCTATTTGTACTTGACGGTTGCGCGGGTCTACGTAGTCAAATTGTTTTTCACCAGATTTGCGTAAATCTATTTCGGCTTCGGTATAGAGATACTCCCGTATATGAGTCAGCTCACCATACCGTGATAAGGCCAGGCGTAAGGCATACAGTGCAGAATAATGATATTCATCTTCGGATGTTATTTCATCGACAGCTTTTTTCAATGCCTCGGAACGAAACATAAGTAAAGAACCGAAGTCAAAATCATCACGTACGCTTCCCAACTGGTAGTCGATGACCGGATGAGGCTTTCTCTCTCCTTTTACTATTTTGTAATGATCGGCATATACCATACAGCATTGGGGCACTGAAAGATAATCGCACATGCGTTCGATTGCCATATAACCCAGTTCGAAATTATGTACTTGTGTGTAGATTAACGTGTATGGTGTATTGGCGTACTGAGCTATTTGCTTATATCTTTCGGTCGAATCGGTTGGTGATGCAGGTAGAAGGTGGCATCTTTCCGGCAGTTTGATGTTCGTATCAGACTGTGCTGATAGTAAGAATATCTGGTCTATGCTGGGGCATGCCAGCAATTCGCCTATTGTTTTATCAAATTGATTTTCACTTCCGTAAGGAAGAAAACATGTGACTGTTTTATTCATATTTAATACATTTATAAGGACAAAGATAGGCAATATATCTTATTTTTTGCCTAACTTTGTGCGCTAATTGTATAGAATGGAATATTCTTTTGTACAGATTATTTGTTCAACTTGTGCAAAAACGGTGAAATAATGACAGATTTAAAAACTCCCTTATTGGGAAAGACTTTAAGTGAGCTGCAATGTATCGTGCGCGATTTGGGTATGCCTGCTTTTACGGCAAAGCAAATCGCCGGATGGCTATATGATAAAAAGGTGTTTTCGATAGACGAGATGACCAACTTGTCATTGAAGAACCGTGAACGTTTGAAAGAAAATTATGAAGTAGGGGCAACTCCACCTGTTCACGAGATGCGTTCGGTGGATGGAACCGTAAAATATTTGTTTTGTACTCCCGAGGGGGATTATATCGAATCCGTGTATATTCCTGATGATGATCGTGCTACATTGTGTGTTTCATCGCAGGTGGGCTGTAAGATGAATTGTAAATTTTGTATGACAGGTAAACAGGGATATACTAATAGCCTGACCCCATCGCAGATATTGAATCAGGTATATTCTGTACCAGAACGTGATACTTTGACAAATATTGTGTTCATGGGAATGGGAGAACCTTTTGATAATTTGGATGCAGTGTTACGTTCGTTGGAGATTCTTACGGCTGATTATGGCTATGCATGGAGTCCGAAACGAATTACCGTATCGACGGTAGGACTGCGGAAAGGTCTGGAACGTTTTCTGGAAGAAAGTGATTGCCATTTGGCCGTCAGCTTGCATTCACCGTTCCCGTCGCAGCGTGGAGAACTGATGCCGGCGGAGAAGGCTTTTTCCATTACCGAAATCGTTGATATACTTAAACGTTATGATTTTAGTAAGCAACGTCGTTTGTCTTTTGAATATATTGTGTTCAAGGGAGTGAACGATAGTATGATATATGCCAAAGAGCTGATAAAGTTGCTGCGTGGGTTAGATTGCCGTATCAATCTTATACGTTTTCATGCTATTCCGAATGTTGATTTGGAAGGTACGGATATGGATGCTATGATTGCATTCCGCGACTATCTGACACAGCACGGCGTATTTGCAACTATTCGTGCTTCACGTGGTGAAGATATTTTTGCTGCATGTGGAATGTTGTCTACAGCAAAACAGCAAGCAGAAAAAAAGAAAGATACTAACTAAATAAAGAAATTATGAAGCGTTTAGCCTTTTATCTGAGTCTGGCACTTGTTGTGCTGGCATTAGCTTCTTGTAAGGGAGATGGAAAAAGTCTTATAACTCCAGCTTCCAGTGGCCGCCCTTATGAAGTATTGGTAGTAGCCGATGATAATTGTTGGATGAGTCCCGATAGTGCACTCTATCATGTACTGGATACAGATGTGCCTGGATTGCCCCAGCCGGAGCGTTCATTTCGTATATCACGGGTTCGTACTGCTTATTATGACCGTACGATGCGTTTGTTCCGTAATATTATTCTTGTAGATATTAATCCGAAAGCCTATACTCAGGTAAAGTTTAAATATTCACGTGATGTTTATTCTTCTCCTCAGATGATTATGACAATTCAGGCTCCTAATCAAAAAGAATTTGATGATTATGTTTCCCGTAATGGTAATTTGATCATTGATTTCTTTACACGGGCAGAAATGAACCGTGAGATTAAAATGTTGGAGAAAAAACATAATCAAGTTGTTTCAGCAAAAGTTGGAAGTCTTTTTGATTGTGATATTTGGATGCCGATTGAAATGGAATCCTATAAGGAAGGAAAAGACTTTTTCTGGTCATCTACCAATTTGAATGATTTGAACTTTGTGATGTATACTTTCCCGTTCAAGGATAAGGATACGTTTACAAAGGCATATTTTATTCATAAGCGTGATTCTGTAATGAAAATAAATATACCGGGTGAACGTGAAGGTATGTACATGGAAACAGCTGATTCTTCTTTAGTCGATGTGAGAAATATTGCTGTAAAAGGTGATTATGCATTTGAAGTTCGCGGATTATGGGAAATGAAAAATGACGCTATGGGTGGTCCGTTTGTTGCACACATGCGGGTTGACCGTGCGAACGCTCGTGTAATAGTAGTTGAAGGCTTTGTTTATAATCCGGGCCGACTGAAACGTGATCAGATTCGCCGATTGAATGCAGCTCTGTATACTTTGAGATTGCCTTCCGAAAAAACGGTATCGGAAATACCTGTGGATGGCGCACTGACAGAAGAGAAAGTAGATCATAAAGCAGAACAAACTAGCAATAAATAAGAAAACTATGGAAGAACGTAAGATAAAGGTGGGTATCACCCATGGAGATATAAATGGAATTGGCTATGAAGTTATATTGAAAGCCTTTTCCGACCCTGCGATGCTGGATTTGTGTACACCGGTTATTTATGGCTCGCCTAAAGTAGCTGCTTATCACCGGAAGGCAATGGATATACAGACTAATTTCAGTATCATTAATTCCGCTTCAGAGGCTCAGGATGGACGTGTAAATATTATCAACTGTACGGAAGAAGAACTGAAGGTAGAACTGACAAAACCGACACAAGAGGCTGGGCGTGCGGCATTGGCTGCTTTGGAAATGTCGTTGAAAGAATATCGTGAAGGATTGTTTGATGTGTTGGTTACAGCTCCAATCAATAAGCATACAATACAGTCGGAAACATTTCATTTTCCTGGTCATACCGAGTATATCGAAGAACGTGTAGGAGAAGGCCAGAAAGCTTTGATGATTTTGCTGAAGGATGATTTCCGGGTGGCTTTGGTTACCGGACATGTTCCTGTCAGTGAAATAGCAAAAGACTTGACACAAGAACTGATAATGGAAAAGATGGCTATTTTCCATCGCTCTTTGAAACAGGATTTTGGTATTGACAATCCTCGTATTGCTGTTTTCTCTCTGAATCCTCATGCGGGTGATAACGGGCTGATTGGTAGTGAGGAACAGACAATCATTATTCCGGCAATGGAGGAGATGATAAAAAAAGGAGTGCAGTGTTTCGGCCCATATCCGGCAGATGGTTTTATGGGTTCTGGCAATTATCGCCATTTTGATGGTATCCTGGCGATGTACCATGATCAAGGACTGGCTCCGTTTAAGGCTTTGGCTATGGATGAAGGTGTGAATTTTACAGCAGGACTGCCTATTGTTCGCACTTCTCCAGCTCATGGTACCGCATATGATATTGCAGGTCAAGGTATCGCGTCGGAAGATTCTTTCCGTCAGGCAATATATGTGGCATTGGACGTTTTTCGGAATCGTTGTATTGAAAGAGAAATTAGTGCCCATCCGTTGCGCAAACAATATTACGAGAAACGTGATGATAGTGACAAGTTAAAGCTTGATACGATAGAGGAAGAATAACTATTTATGAAGTTTGCTATAATATCTGCCGGGGAAGGTTCCAGACTTTCTCAGGAAGGAGTTCAGTTGCCCAAGCCATTGGTGCAACTGAACGGAGAAACTATGATAGATCGTTTGATTCGCATCTTTGCTAAAAATGGGGCAAGCCAGGTGGTCATTATAATTAATAATGAAGTACAGGCTACGAGAGAACATTTGGCAAAGCTTAAGGAGAGTATGGCTCTACCTTTGGAAGTCGTAGTGAAAACGACTCCAAGTTCAATGCATAGCTTTTATGAAATTAGTCCTTACCTGAAGGATGATAAGTTTTGTCTGACAACGGTTGATACAGTTTTTCGAGAAGAAGAGTTTACTCATTTTGTTGATGCTTTTAGAGCATCGGAAAATGATGGCATGATGGCGGTGACAGATTATATAGATGACGAGAAGCCATTATATATATCTACTGATAGGAAGTTGAATATTACAGGATTTTACGATGCAATGACTCCTGACTGCCAATATATATCTGGCGGTATTTATTGTTTGAGTCCGAAAGCAATTAATGTTTTGCAGTCATGTATTGAAAAGGGTATTTCACGCATGCGTAATTTTCAGCGTCAATTGGTTGCCGAAGGTATGAAACTTACGGCTTATCCATTTTCAAAAATATTGGATGTAGATCATGCAAGTGACATAATAAAAGCGGAGGCTTTTTTAAATAATCAAGAAGACTAAAAATGTAACAATGTGTTTGGTTCACGAAAAAATAAAGGTAATAGGAATAAGTAGAGGTAATGAGTATTCGCCAAATCATGTAGATAATGATGCTGCTATATTTAAAATAGTAGCCCAAAAATTAGAAGAAAAGGGTATCGATGTAGAGATATGGACTGAGAAAGAGTTTGTCTCGCAGCAGATAAAAGCTAATTTTATATTTGGTATGGCACGCGATCGTGCTACGATAGAGTATTTAAAGCAATTGGAAGATAATGGTAGTGTAGTTGTAAACTCTGCTTATGGAATTGCCAATTGCATGCGAAAGTCGATGACAGAACTGTTGATAAAGAATGGCTTTGCCCATCCTAAAAGTTTTATTATCTCTACCGATGGTGAATTCGCTCCAGATATTTTCCCTTGCTGGATAAAACGTGGAGATTCACATGCAATGGTGAAGGAGGATGTAGTATATGTAGAATGTAGAGAAAAGGCAGAACAGGTACTGGCAGACTTTCGTTCACGAGGAATTCCTGAAGCTGTGGTTAATGAACATTTAGTAGGTGATTTAGTCAAGTTTTATGGTGTACAGGGAACTGATTTCTTTTTTTCTTTTTATCCTACAGAAGAATCTCATAGTAAGTTGGGCTTAGAAATCGTGAATGGTGGAACACATGGTTACCCATTTGATAAAGATTTGCTATATCGATGTAGTTCCGCATTTGCAGAGATACTGGACGTACCTATTTATGGAGGTGATTGTATCGTTTCATCTACTGGAGAAATCAGAATCATAGATTTTAATGATTGGCCAAGTTTTGCTCGCTGCCGAGAGGAAGCTGGTATTAAAATAGCAGAATGTATTTATAATAAGGTAATGGCTAAACTGGAGGAATAAGATGGAAATAGATAAGAAGGGATTTGAGGCTTCTTTTAAATCGATGGATACAGAAGAAACTCTGGATATTTATTTTAATCGTCCGATAGGCTATTTATGGGCCTTATTTTTTAAACGTTTAGGAGTACATCCCAATGTTGTAACAATATTGTCTATATTTTTAGGTGTGGGGGCTGGGATAATGTTTTATTATCCGGATTTGAAACATACCTTGATCGGGATTTTTTTGTTAATATGGGCCAATCACTATGATAGTTGTGACGGACAGTTGGCCCGTCTTACTGGTAAAAAAACACGTTGGGGGCGCATGTTGGATGGCTTTGCTGGTGATATTTGGTTCTTTTCCATTTATTTGGCGATTTGTTTACGGCTGATGAATCAGCCACTTCCTTTAGGTATTGGAGCTGAATGTGGCTGGACCTGGAGCTGGATTATCTGGATATTGGCTTTGATATCTGGGACAGTTTGCCATAGCAAGCAATGTACTTTGGCTGATTATTACCGTAATATTCATTTGTTTTTTCTGAAGGGGAGAGGTGGCAGTGAGCTGGATAACTTTAAACAACAGCGTGCCATTTTTTATAGTTTGCCTTGGAAAGGGAATTTCTGGTGGAAAGCATTCCTTTATTTTTACGGGAACTATACTCGTCAGCAAGAACGGTTGACTCCTTCTTTTCAGCGTTTTTATGCTTGGGTATTGCGGACTTATGGAGATAATATTCCCCGTGATTTATGTGAGGAGTTCCGTAAATTAAGCTTGCCTTTGATGAAATATGCTAATATCTTGACATTTAATACACGAGCCATAGCTTTGTACATCAGTTTGCTGATAGGTGAACCTTATTTTTATTTCATATTCGAGATTGTTGTAATGACTTCTTTGTTCTTGTATATGCGTCATCGTCATGAGGCTATTTGTTCTTATCTTTATCAGAAATACGCTAAGCAATGAAAGAAAAATTTCGAAATATATTTTGGCTCTTCGGACTCTTCGCAATCGTCGTAATGCTCTGTACATTCGATATGGATTATCAGGAGCTGTGGCAAAATTTGCAAAAAGCAGGATATTGGCTTCCCGCAGTTGTATTGTTGTGGGTGTTTATCTATTTTTTGAATACATGTTCATGGTATGCTATTATTCGTGATGGAAAGCATGCTTCTGTTCCATTTTGGAAAGTTTATAAGTATACAGTTTCTGGCTTTGCTTTAAATTATGCGACTCCAGTAGGCTTGATGGGGGGAGAACCTTATCGTATTATGGAACTGACACCTTATGTTGGAGCAAGTAAGGCAACTTCTTCTGTCATTTTATATGTTATGATGCATATCTTCTCTCATTTTTGTTTTTGGTTGTGTTCTGTTATATTGTATCTTATAATGGAGCCTGTCAATATGGCGATGGGAGTTTTGTTGGGCGTTGTTGGTATTTGTTGCTTCGTGGCAATTTATTTCTTTATGAAAGGGTACAAAAATGGTATGGCCGTACGTACTTTGAAATTATTGGGGCATGTCCCTTTTATAAAAAAATGGGCACAACATTTTGTGGTAGAGAAGAGGGAAACTCTGGAACGTGTTGACAGACAAATAGCAGAGTTGCATGGGCAGCGTAAATCGACATTTTATTTAGCATTAGGATTAGAGTTTATGGCTCGCATTGTAGGTTGTGTAGAGATATTTTTTATCTTAAATATTCTTACTACAGATGTTAGTTTTGTTTCGTGTATTCTGATAATGGCGTTTACTTCACTTTTTGCGAACTTGTTTTTTTTCTCTCCTATGCAACTTGGAGCTCGTGAGGGAGGATTTGCTTTGGCTACTGGTGGATTAGCTATATCAAGCGCATTTGGTGTGTATACGGGGCTTATTACTCGTGTGCGTGAATTAATATGGATTGTAATAGGTGTACTATTGATGAAATTAGGCAATGGTACAGATAATATAAAAATTGATGAAAAAATTAACAGACATTAAAGGCATTATTTTTGATTACGGAGGGACACTTGATACGAACTCTCGTCATTGGGCAGAAGTCTTATGGGAAAAATATGAAGAATGTCATATTCCTGTAAGTAAGGCTGACTTTCGTGAGGCTTATGTGCATGGCGAACGTACGTTGGCGTGTGTTCCGTTAGTAAAGCCGACATACAATTTTCATGATGTGTTGCGTATTAAAACAAAAATTCAATTAGAATTTTTAGTGGAGCATGGAAAATTAGATCAAGCTAATGTCATGAATTATGCTGAAGAGGTAGCCGACAGATGTTATCGATATGTATTGGATGTCCTGATAAAAACACGTCCTGTTGTGCAAAAACTTACAGAAAAGTATAAGTTGGTGCTGGTCTCAAATTTTTATGGTAATATACAGAGTGTTTTGAAAGATTTTTGTTTGTACGACTTCTTCTCAGAAATTATAGAATCTTCTGCAGTAGGGGTGCGTAAACCTGATCCGGCTATTTATCGTTTAGGCGTGGAGGCTATGGGATTCTCTCCAGAGAATGTGCTGGTTGTTGGTGATTCTTTTTCGAAGGATATCATTCCAGCCAAAGCTATTGGTTGTAAGGTTGCCTGGTTGAAAGGTGAAGGGTGGGGAAATGAAGAGATAGATGAATCCTTGCCCGATATAATAATTACAGATTTGATTTGTTTGCTTCATTATTTATAAGAAATTATTTATGACAGAAAAACGTATTCCTTTGGTAGAGAAACAATATCGCCTACCTTTTATATTATTGACTTCCCTTTTCTTTTTATGGGGATTTGCACATGCTATATTGGATGTTTTGAATAAACATTTTCAGGAAATACTGGATATTACTAAGACTCATTCGGCAATGGTACAGGTTACCATGTATATGGGTTATTTTATTATGGCTATACCTGCTGGACTTTTTATTAATCGTTTCGGCTATCGTAAAGGAGTTGTGTTGGGATTGCTTCTTTATGGAGTAGGAGCTTTATTGTTTATTCCTGGTCAGCATTTTGCTTCATTCAATGCATTTTTGTTTGCTCTGTTTGTCATAGGGTGCGGACTTACTTTTTTGGAAACGGCTGCTAATCCGTATGTGACAGAATTAGGTGCAAAGGAAACTGCTGCTAGTCGTTTGAATTTTGCACAGTCATTTAATGGTATGGGATGTATATGTGCGCCTTTATTTGTCGGATTATTGTTGTTCTCCAACGATGATCAACAAAGTGCTTCAAACAGTAATGTCGCTTTACCATATGTTTGTATGGGTATACTGGTTTTAATAGTAGCTGCTATTTTTACGAAAGTGAAGCTCCCGGAAATCCAACATGGTGTAGAAGTTGACGAAGAAGGCAGAAGTGTAGGCTTATGGTCACATAAACTTTTTATATTTGGTTTGTTTGCCTTATTTGCTTACGAGATTGGTGAAATATCTATCAATAGTTTTTTCATTAATTATGTAGTGGAACAAAAGTGGATGAATGCCCGTTATGCTTCTTTGGTCTTGTCTTTTGGCGGGTTAGGTTTATTCATGACGGGACGTTTTGTTGGCAGTTGGATTATGCAACGTGTAAGTGCGGAACGGATGTTGTTTTATTGTGCAACAGGAACTGTTATCACTACTACTATTGTGTTGTTAGACTTTGGAATTTGTTCACTTATAGCATTATTATGTGGATATGCTTTTGAGGCAATAATGTTTCCTACAATTTTTGCTTTATCACTGAAAGGATTAGGTAATCATACCAAACGTGCATCTTCGTTTTTGATGATGTCGCCAGTGGGAGGAGTTGTAGGTCCATTGTTGATGGGGTATGTAGCCGATACTACTACGATGGTGTATGCTTTTGCTGTGCCATGGGTTGCTTATGCCGTCGTTTGGTTGTATGCTCGCAAAATGTTGTCTGTATCTATTTGCAAAAGATAAAAAGAGAAGAAGCCGGAGAATTTCTCCGGCTTCTTCTTTATAATCTAACTGTTACAGCTTAACCGTTTTCAACCTGTTGCTTCTTATGATATTCCAAGCTTCTTCTTCAGTTCCGCTGAAAGGTCCTGATTTCTCTAATTTAATAGTAGACAGAGCAGCAGCAAAGCATCCGGCTTCTTCGTATGATGCATCTTTATTTCGCATATAAAGGTATCCCAACATGTAAGTATCTCCACACCCAGTTGCATCAACTACTTCTTTAGGAGGATAAGCTGGTATTTGATAGAAATGTCCTCCTGCATAAATGAGAGAACCTTCGCTACCTAATGTAAGTAACACTTCTTTTACGCCCCATTTGGATAATTGAAGAGCTGCAGCCTGGTAATCTGATAATCCTGTCAGAACTTTAGCTTCATGTTCATTTACTTTCAGAATATGAATATGTTTTAAAGCTTCTTCCTTTTCATTCCAGTCTACGGGATATACATTCTCACCTCTTACTTCACGTAAATAACCTTGCGCATCAACAGACAAGATCCCTTTTTTCGATAAAAATTTAATAACTTCTAATGAAAAATCATCTGATAAGAGACTACCCAAATGAAAAAAACGTGCTTCAGTTTGTTGTAACTTCTCAATGGTAAAAGGATCAGCCTTTGCTAATACCCGCTGAGTACGATTATTTTGATTTTCTCCATATGAGTTTTCAAAATACACTGTTTTCCGGCTGGGGATTACCTCTACATTTATTCCCTTTTGACTTAGTTCATCAACAGCTGTATACTCACTGGGAGCAAGTGAGGTGACAAGTTTATAATTTTTCCAATCATTCAGATGATAAATACCATGGGAGAAATAATAAGAAGTACCTCCCGGCATATAAGTTGTTTGTTTAGGAGTTATGATTTTATCCAATGTTATATGCCCGATGCAACAAATATCATTCATTATTAATAACTTTTTCATTATAAAAACGGGTGCAAAGATAGTGCTTTTTAATTTTAGAAAGGAGCCATATTCCTTTTTTTATCTGTCAGGAACCTTTATTTTATTGTCATTTTATACGAAATATTGTTCAATTTCTCCAAGTGCAGCATAAAAAAGAGGTAGTTTTTGCTTATTGTTTAAAACAAAAGTATAACTTTACAGCACGTAATATTACTTTGTTATTTGACAAACTAGAAAAACAAATTAGAAATGGAAAAAATGAATGTACAACCGGCTACCGGAAAACTCGGTGTGCTGTGTGTAGGTTTGGGAGCAGTAGCAACAACATTTATGACAGGTGTCTTGATGGTTCGTAAAGGATTGGCAAAGCCTGTCGGTTCAATGACTCAATACGATAAAATCCGTGTCGGACGTGGAGCCAACAAGAAATATCTTCATTATAATGAGATTGTACCAATCGCAAACTTAAATGATATCGTGTTTGGTGCATGGGATGTATATCCGGCAAATGCTTATGAGTCTGCAATGAACTGTGAAGTCTTAAAAGAAAAGGATATCAATCCTGTAAAAGATGAATTGGAAAAGATTGTTCCAATGAAGGCTGCGTTCGACCATAACTATGCAAAACGTCTGGATGGAAACAACGTAAAGGATTGTGCAACACGTTGGGATATGGTAGAAGAGTTGCGTAAAGATATCCGTAACTTTAAGGAAAAGAATGGCTGTAGCCGTATTGTAGTATTGTGGGCTGCTTCTACTGAAATTTATGTACCTGTATGTGAAGAAGTACATGGAACATTGGCTGCGTTGGAGCAGGCTATGAAAAATGACGATCGTGAACATGTTGCTCCTTCTATGTGTTATGCATATGCAGCTTTGTCTGAAGGTGCTCCTTTTATTATGGGTGCTCCGAATACTACAGTTGATATTCCTGCTATGTGGGAAATGGCTGAAAAAACTAAGATGCCTATTGCCGGAAAGGACTTCAAGACAGGACAAACATTGGTTAAATCTGGATTTGCTCCGATTATCGGTACTCGTTGTTTAGGTTTGTCTGGATGGTTCTCAACCAATATCTTGGGTAACCGTGACGGACTGGTTTTGGATGAACCTGCAAACTTCCATACAAAAGAAGTCAGCAAATTGTCTACATTGGAATCTATTCTTGTCCCTGAAAAACAACCAGACTTGTATACCGATTATTATCATAAGGTACGTATTAACTATTATCCTCCTCGTAATGATAATAAGGAAGGGTGGGATAATATTGATATCTTTGGTTGGATGGGTTATCCAATGCAGATTAAAATTAATTTCTTGTGTCGTGATTCTATTTTGGCAGCACCATTATGTCTTGACTTAGTATTGTTGAGCGATTTGGCTGCACGTGCCGGACGTTATGGTATCCAGCGTTTCTTGAGTTTCTTCTTAAAGAGCCCGATGCACGATTATACAAAGAATGAAGTTCCTGTTAATCACTTGTTCCAGCAGTATGTAATGTTGAAGAATGCGCTTCGTGAGATGGGTGGTTATGAGGCAGATGAAGAAATCGATTGATTGACTTATAGTAGAAAATTTTTCATGAAATAAGGAAAGAGGCTGTTCCAACAAAAAGGAACGGCCTCTTTTTTATTAGATTAGATAATAAAAAATTCCTCTATATTGAGGTTAGGAATAGGGGAACTTCCTTAATAAGAATCAGTAGATGTTTAAAGTTTTAAAAACTTTATCTTGAAATACTTTTATTTTTATTCAATGTATTTTGTATAGCGTTGTACAAAATTGCGGAAATTGGGTATGCGCATTAAAATATATTCGAAACAACATATACCTAATAAGGCACATAAGATACCGAGTGTTACGTCGATTATATAATGGTGCCCGGAATATACAGCTGTGAACCAGATACCTATCATGATAAACGCAAATAAAGCTCGTAGCCAGTTACTGCATCGTGCCCGGAAAGAATAAAATAATGCTACAACCATATATGCCGAATGTAGCGATGGTACGGCTGCAAAAACATTAGCATTTCTCCCATATAACCCTTGGAAGACTGTAAGGCCCGTCATTGCATCAAATCGCCCTAAACCGGCAACATCACCTGGAGTATTTAAAATCGGTTCAAAACCATAATTCATAACGTACCAAGGTGGAGCGGCAGGATGTATGTAGTATCCTGTGAATCCTATTAAATTGACAAACAGAAATACAAGTGCAAAGTGCAGATATGTTTTGCGCTGTCGATTAAAATAGAGTCCTAAACCAAATAAAATGGGTACAGGAACCCAACAAAGATAGAAAATTCCTGCCATAAAATCCATTACTTGACAGTGGTGGATATGGAAGAACTCGTTGGGAGTAAGAATTCCTTCGGCTGTGGCAATACCAAAAATGCTTTTCTCTGTTTCGTATAATCCTCGTACGTCAATTGGATTGACTTCGTAATTAGGTACAATTCTCATCCAGTCGTAAGAGATTCCAAATATCGCAAAAGGGAGAAGAGCTACAACCAGCTTCCGCGTAGCTCGGCTAATTAAGAATAATACTGCAATAAAGCACCCCAGTCCTATGTGCTCGGGGCGAATGCCAATGAAGGCTGCAGTTACACTTATCCATGCTATAAGAGAAACGGCTAATATCACTATTTCCCTTGTAGAAGGCTTGTCAGTCATTATTTTCATATATGAATAATGTTATTTTTTGATGAGTTGTCTGCGACTGTATTCAATACGTGCGAAAGCTGTAATGTTGGCAAATATAGCAATGAAGCCCATTGGTATAATTAGAATAAGCATTGGGTCGAAAGATAAATGAGTACTTTGTGTTGCCACGATACCACATACCAGCAGACCTAAGCTTGTTAAAACGACACGTTCTGGACGTTGCATAAATCCTATTTTACATTCCAGTCCAAGTCCCTCAGCACGAGCGCGCACGTAACTTACCATCAATGAACCAATAAGGGCTGCAAAGGTGATAATAGCTCCTATAGGATAATCATGTCCGATTAGACAAAAGCAGATACCACCTAAAGTAACTAACTCACTGTAACGGTCGAGCACGGAATCATACATGGCTCCGAATGTTGAAGCCATTCCTCCAATACGAGCAACCTGGCCGTCCATCATGTCGAATAAGGATGAACATAAGATGACTCCTCCTGCCCATCCTATTAACTTGTAATAGTCGGCTTCTTGATTTATACCTGCATAAATCAGAAGACAAGCTCCTGCCAGGTTTCCTAAAAATCCGATTGTTGTTACGATATTGGGAGTAATCCCAATTTTAATCATTCCATGAACCAAAGGATTGATAATTTTGTAAATTAATTGCTGGAGTGAATCGCGCAATTTCTTAGCTTGTTTTTTTATTTCCATGTTGGTGTGTGATTTGTTTTATTTTATTTTTTAATTTTTCATTAATATGTGCGTCTTTAAAAACAAATGTTTTATGTAAATTATAATTCCATAAAATAGCAACTATTATTGATACGCTTATTTTAGCGACGATAAATGCGGTGGATTGGCTTACTGAAATGAAACTATTCTGCAATGTCAGAAATTCAGTCAGCAAATAAGTTCCCCATAAGTTCAGCCCAATACTGCCTATCCATACCAGGATATATTTTATCAAGACAGGTATGGGACTACAATCTTCAGTCTGAAAAGTCCATTTGTAATTAATGGCACAATTTGTCAGACCTCCGCTGATAGAACCAATCAAAGTAGCATATACATAATATATATGTGCACATTGATTTAATAAGATGCTGATCAGGAAGTCGACAAATGTAGCAATTTGTGCAGAAAGCTGAGCCCGGATGAACATAAACAGCCCTCCTTTTTTGCAGAGAGATATGAGTATATTTTTCACGCGCACAAAAATCGGTATATAAGAATTACTATTCCTCCATATATCCCAGAAAGGATATCATCCGCCATGATACCATATCCAGAAGGAAGTTTCTCTGCTTGCTTGATGCCTAAAGGCTTAACTATATCGAAAAAACGAAATAATAAGAATGCTGCAAACATATATCCTATATAGTTGCCGTCTGGTACAGCAAGTAAGGCAATCCATGTTCCCACCATCTCATCTATTACTACACGGGACGGATCTTTTCCCCAGTATTTTTCGGAAACTCCCGATGACCAGATTCCTAAAAAGGTAAATATGCAAACTAATAAAAGAGTGCATTGTAATGTTATGTAATAATCATTAAATAAAGATGCATATCCCCACCAGATAAGTGTAGCAAGTAGTGCACCTGCTGTACCTGGTGCTATAGGACTATATCCAGAACCGAAGCCGCTTGCTATCAGATTATGGAATAATGGCATTTTAGACATGTTTGCTAATTTTGATAATTATACGATTCTATTTTAAATTTGAGTTTACAAAATTACGCTTTTTATCTGAATTGACTTTCCTAAAAATCTAAATTAATTATAGTTAATACTGCATAAAAGACGGTCTATTTGTCGTTTTTATGTCTATTCGATTTGCCTAAAACAATAAAGAGCAGTAATTTCGCCTCTGTTTTGTATGAATATAGAAAAAGCGTATTAAGATTTTTATGGTAAAACGATTACTCCTTATAATGACATTGTGCGTTTGGGCTGTAGGTCTGTGTGCTCAGATTCATGGAGTTGTTATTGATTCCGATACGGGAGATCCAATTCCTTATTTAAATGTTTATTATGATGGAAAAGGTGTAGGTACAATCACAGATGTTGATGGAAATTATTCTATTGCTTATCATCCAGGATGGACAAAATTGACATTCTCAATGGTCGGATATGCTACACAGGTAGTAACAGTTTCTTCAAAGACTTCCGAATTGAATATTAGCATGAAAGCCGACTTGGTCCTTGATGAAGTTGTAGTAAAGCCTAAGCGTGAAAAGTACTCACGCAAGAATAATCCGGCTGTAGAACTGATGAAGAAGGTTATTGCTTCAAAAGAAAAAACAAATCTCGAGCAAAAGGACTACTATCATTACAATAAATATCAGAAGATTACTTTTGCAATGAATAATATTACCACTGATTCATTGCGAGAGTCATGGCTGTTTAAAAAATATCCTTTTTTCCGTGATCAGGTGGAACCGTGTGACGTGACAGGAAAGAACATATTGCCGCTTTCTGTTGACGAAACTGTATCTGAAAAAATATATAGAAAAGACCCGCATTCGGAAAAGACTATTATTCAGGGAATAAATTCTACAGGAGTCAATGAGCTTTTTAATACAGGAGATATGTTGACAACTGTATTGAAGGATGTTTTTCAGGATATTGATATTTATGAAGATCGTTTCCGTTTCTTACAGTACCCGTTCGATAGCCCCGTTTCGGATGCCGGTATCCGGTTTTATAAATTTTATATCATGGATACGGTATATGTAGAACGTGATAAATGTTTCCATTTGTCTTTTGTTCCTAATAACTCTCAAGATTTTGGGTTTACAGGACATCTGTATATATTGGCAGACTCAACTTATCGTGTAAAGGAGTGTAAGTTGAATTTGCCTAAGAAAACTGATATCAACTTTGTCGATAACATGATTATTGACCAAAAGTTTGGTGAATTGCCTACCGGTGAATGGACTTTACTGGAAGATGATATGTTGTGCGAACTTTCTTATTTGAAAAAAGTATTGGGATCTTATCTGGTACGTCGTACGACTCGTTATTTTGATTTCGCTTTTGATCCTTTGCCCGATAAATTATTTAAAAAGAAGGGTGATGAAATTAAAGACGTCAATGCGATGATGCGTGATGATCAGTATTGGAGTCAGTACAGGCAGGAAGACTTGACGAAGTCAGAGAGCCGAATGGGAAGTTTTGTCGATGATTTGACAAAGATAAAAGGCTTTAAATATATCATGTTTGTCTTGAAAGCCTTTATTGAGAACTTTGTGGAAACCAGTACGCCTGATAGTAAGGTGGATATCGGACCGATTAATACCATGATTACTTCAAACTATATTGATGGTCTTCGCTTGCGTGCTTCGGCTCAGACTACAGCAAATTTGAATCCGCATTTGTTCCTGAAAGGATATTATGCTTATGGTTTCAAAGATCAGAAATCAAAATATATGGGTGAAGTGGAATATTCATTCGATAAAAAAGGATATTTGCCACGTGAGTTTCCTAAGCACTCAGTAACTTTTACCTATCAGTATGATAACATGTTACCTTCTGATAAGTTTATCAATACAGATAAGGATAATGTGTTTACATCGTTGAAGGTTTGTACAGTAGACCAGTATAATTATGAGCGTAAGGCTACTATTAAATATGAGCGTGAACGTGAGTTTGGCTTTAAGACAACAGCGATGGTACGTTACGCCAATTATGAGCCTTGTGGTGAATTGTTTTATCGTACGATGGCTGGTGAAAGTGCTTTGCAGGCTCAGATAGCCGATCAGCAGCTTCAGGGACAGAAATGGGTGCGTTCTCCATTTAATACGCATGACATTACAGTAGCTGAAGCATCTCTGGCTTTCCGCTACGCGCCGGGGGAAACTTTTGTAAATACTAAGCAGCGGCGTTTACCTATTAATTTGGATGCTCCGGTGTTTACGCTGCAGCATACTTTGGCTTTGAAGGGAGTATTGGGAGGTGACTATACCTATAATGTGACAGAAGCAAGTGTTTATAAACGCTTCTGGTTTAGCTCATGGGGAAACGTTGATGCTCGTTTAAAAGGGGGGATTCAATGGAATAAAGTACCTTTCCCATTGTTGATTATGCCTGCTGCCAATCTTTCTTATATCATTGAAGATGAGACATTCAATTTGATAAATAACATGGAGTTCCTGAATGACCGTTATGCTTCTTTGGATGTTTCCTGGAATATGCAGGGTAAGTTGTTCAATCGTATTCCTTTGCTTAAAAAATTGAAATGGCGTGAATTTATCGGCGTAAAATGTTTGTGGGGAACCCTGACAGATAAAAACAATCCATTCCTGGAATGTAATAAGAACGATGATGTTCTGATGATGTTCCCTGGACATTATGATGAAACAGGTCGATATAATTATTCTAGTAATGTTATGGATCCTAAAAAACCGTACGTAGAAATTTCGGCAGGAATACATAATATCTTTAAGCTTTTGCATATTGAGTATGTACGTCGTTTGAATTATAATAATCTCCCGACGGCTAATAAATGGGGTATTCGTTTTATGATTCGTACCGTATTTTAATTTTCCTGTCAAAATTACCCGATATGCTAAACTTTTTGTAATTTTGTCATATATTGACTACGAGGTATGATAAAATCGGAGATACAAAATATAAAGCTGCGATTTGGTATTATAGGTAATGCCGAAGGCTTGAATCGGGCAATTGATATTGCGATGCAGGTGGCTCCAACAGACTTGTCTGTTTTGGTGACAGGAGAAAGTGGAGTAGGTAAAGAAAGTTTTCCTCAGATTATCCATCAGTTCAGTCGCCGTAAACATGGACCTTATATAGCGGTGAACTGTGGTGCGATACCTGAAGGTACAATCGATTCAGAACTTTTCGGGCACGAGAAGGGAGCATTTACTGGAGCCATCAGCGACCGCAATGGATATTTTGCGGAAGCTAATGGAGGAACGATCTTCTTGGATGAAGTGGGAGAGCTTCCTTTATCAACTCAGGCTCGTCTGTTGCGTGTACTGGAATCTGGGGAATATATAAAGGTGGGTTCGTCCAAGGTACAAAAGACAGATGTTCGTATTGTAGCAGCCACCAATGTAAACTTCACGGATGCTATAGCAGAAGGACGCTTTCGTGAAGACTTGTATTACCGTTTAAATACAGTGCCTATCAAGGTTCCTCCTTTGCGTGAACGTCCGGATGACATTGCTTTGTTATTTCGAAAGTTTGCTTCTGACTTTGCGGAGAAGTATCACATGCCGGCTATTCAGTTAACAGACGAAGCAAAGCGTATGCTTGTTTCTTATTCATGGCCGGGAAACATTCGCCAGCTGAAGAATATAACGGAGCAGATTTCTATTATTGAAACTAATCGAGATATTACTGCAGATATTTTGCAAGGGTATTTGCCTGCTCAAGCAGCTTCCCGTTTCCCTACTTTATTTGGTGGAAAGAGTACGTCTAACGGTAAAGGATTTGAAAGTGAGCGTGAAATACTTTATCAGGTATTGTTCGATATGCGGCGGGATGTTACTGAATTAAAGAAGTTGGTACATGATATTATGGCCGAACGTGGTGGAACTCAAATGAATCATCCCTCCGAAACCTCCGTTCATTATTTACAGAATCCGGTAGGAGTTGTGCAAGATCCTCCGGTTGTAATGACTTCTGTGCCTATGGTCAATACTTCTGTACCGGCCGTTAATCATATCTCTCCGGTAAAAGTTTCACCCGAGGAAGTTCCTGAAGTACAAGACACAGAGGAATATGTAGAAGAAAATCTTTCGCTGGATGAAGTAGAAAAGGAAATGATTCGGAAGGCATTGGAACGTCATCATGGAAAGCGTAAAAATGCAGCAAATGATTTAAAAATCTCAGAGCGGACACTCTATCGTAAAATAAAAGAATATGGGCTTGATTAAAAAGTATTATAGACTGGTTTCTGTATTGTCGGTGGCTGTTTGTATATTAGCAGCATGTACCGTATCGTATAAATTCAATGGTGCCTCAATCAACTATGATAAGGTAAAAACCATTTCTTTCGAGAATTTTCCTAATCGCTCGGCGGCATTTGTATGGGGCCCCATGGAATCGATGTTTAATACAGCCTTGCAAGATATCTATATGCAGCAAACCCGTTTAAAGCATGTAAGGCAGGGAGGGGATTTGGAATTATCAGGTGAGATAACCAATTACGATGCTTACAATAAAGGTGTTGGCTCGGATGGTTATTCTACAATGGCAGAATTGAGAATGACGGTCAATGTGCGTTTTGTGAATAATACCAATCATGCAGAAGATTTCGAACAGCAGTTCTCTGCAAGTCGTGAGTATAATGCCAGTCAGCAGTTGGCCTCTGTTCAGGAAGATTTAGTTAATCAGATGATTGATGAGATTGTAGAACAAATATTTAATGCTACTGTAGCGAACTGGTAATTTATTTTAAGATGATTCAGCAACGTTTACATGAATGGATACTGCATCCAGAGTACTTGAATAAAGATAGCTTGTTCGAACTGAGAGGGCTGGTAGCTCGCTATCCTTATTTCCAGACCGCCCGTTTGCTTTATCTTAAAAATTTGTTTCTGCTGCAGGATGCCAGCTTTAAGGAGGAATTGAGGAAAAGTGCATTGTATATAGCTGATTTGAGTGTACTTTTCTATTATATTGAAGGAGAACGCTTGGTTATCAAGAAGCATTCTTCGGAAAAAACATTAGCGGAAGAAAATCAGTCATCCGATCGTACCTTGGATTTAATAGACCGCTTTTTATCCGATTTATCGGAAGAACCTGCCATGGATTTGCCTTTACCTTCGGAGGTAAGTGTTGATTATACTTCTATTTTATTGCAGGAACCCGATGATACTTCTACAAAACCGGTAATGCTGAAAGGGCAGGAATTGATTGATAATTTCATTGAAAAATCAGAAATATCAACTACGGGTGTTGTGAAGCAGAGTGATACTTTATTGCAGGAGGCTGGAAGGGATTTGGATGATGATGATAAGAATACAGCTTTAGAGGAAGTGAAATTGCCGGAGGTTGATTCTACAGAAAAGACCTCCTTGGCTGATGATTCCTCAATATCGGATCAGGAAGAAGTAGGCACAACGGAAGCAGATTCGTTAGAACCCGAAGAAGGGCCTGAAAAGCTTGACGATGAATTGGATGAAAGTTATTTTACCGAAACACTGGCAAAAATTTACGTAAAACAGCAAAGATATGATAAAGCTCTCGAAATTATTAAAAAATTAAATTTGAAATATCCAAAAAAAAATGCTTACTTTGCAGACCAAATAAGATTTTTAGAAAAATTGATTATTAACGCTAAATCAAAATAAAAGAAAATGTATTTATTATTTGTTGGATTAATCGTACTTGCAGCTGTGTTAATGTGCTTTGTCGTATTGATACAGAATTCTAAAGGAGGAGGACTTTCTTCTAGTTTTGCTGCCTCAAATCAGATTATGGGTGTTCGCAAAACAACAGATTTCATTGAGAAACTGACTTGGGGATTGGCTATTTTTATGGTTGTAGTAAGCGTTGCGACTGCTTATGTTATTCCTAGTGCCAATGAAGGTTCATCTGTTATAATGGATCAAGCTGTGAAAGAACAGAAAACAAATCCGTTGAATGCTCCTGCAGGATTTGCAGCTCCTCAGTCGGATGCTGCGACAGATCAGCCTGCTGCTGCTCCTGCTGCCAAAGATTCTGCTGCTAATTAATAAAAAATATATTGCAGAATGAAGCGATTCCCGAGAACGGAGTCGCTTTTTTTATTGTCGGAAGTGGAGAATATTATCGATCAAGGCTCTGAAATGAATGTGAGATTCAGGGATAGAATCTGTAACGCTTATCAGATTCCTGATACCATTCTGTATTGGCAACTTGGAAGTTGTATTGTTGAGGGAAAGAAGCGGTAGTCAAGTATATTAGTCGTTTCTGTATTATAAATTACGTATCAGGGAATATGAAATATTGGATTCGTTGGAATGGAAAGGTGCATTAAAAAAGAAAGGAGATCACTCCTTTTGACAGAATGACCTCCTCTCCGATAAATTATGGTAGGAAATATTATTTCTTGAAATATCTGTTGTACAGACCTTCGAAACCTTTACCATGACGAGCTTCGTCTTTAGCCATTTCATGAACAGTATCGTGAATTGCATCCAGATTCAGCTGTTTTGCACGAGTAGCGATACGTTTCTTGTCTTCACAAGCGCCGCATTCAGCGTTCATACGTTTTTCCAAGTTAGTTTTTGTATCCCATACGCAATCACCCAGCAATTCTGCAAATTTTGCAGCGTGTTCTGCTTCTTCCCATGCGTAGCGTTTGAAAGCTTCAGCTACTTCAGGATAGCCTTCACGGTCTGCCTGACGGCTCATAGCCAAATACATACCAACTTCTGTGCATTCGCCCATGAAATGGTTGTTCAGGTCTTTAATCATTTCGTCATCGCAACCTTTGGCTACGCCGATAACATGTTCGTCAACGAATTGCAGACCACCTTCTGCTGATTCTTCCAGTTCTTTGAATTTAGAAGCAGGAGCTTTACACATAGGGCATTTTTCAGGAGCTGTTTCACCTTCATAGATGTAACCACATACAGTACAGATAAATTTTTTCATAAGTCAAAAAAAATTTTAGTTATTAGTAATATTTCATTTAGCCTTGTATGGCTATTAATTTCCGTTTTCTTTTCCTAAACATTCCGGACAGACACCTTTATAGTAGTGGTGAATTTCTTCTATCTGGAATCCGTTTTTATTCAGCGATTCGATGTCTTCACTTTCAGATTTCATCGGGATATCATATATTTTTCCGCATGTCTTGCACTGAAAATGTGCGTGCATCGACGTGTCGCCGTCGAAACAGGCATTACGTTCATCGATGGTTAACATGCGCGCTGCTCCATGCTCGATGAATAACTTCAGTGTATTATACACTGTCGTTTTCGAAAGAGTAGGTATATCTTTACATAGCGCAAGATATATCTCATCGATACACGGATGAGTATGATGCTTCAGCAAGTAGTCCATAATTGCAATGCGTTGTACGGACGGCTTAATATTATAGCTAAGCAGATATTCGTATACGTTCATGTTATTCTTTATATTTTTGTAATTGTTACAATTTTAATTCTTTGGCAAAGATATAAAGATTTTCTTAAATACCAAAGCAAAGTTAGTTTTTTTATTTTTCGCCTTTCGGTCCGTAAATAATTTCTATCTTTGCAGATATACATTATTTATATAACAACTTATATGAAATATGGTTTTGTAAAAGTGGCGGCTGCTATACCTTTGGTGAAGGTTGCCGACTGCCAGTTCAATGCACAGCAGGCAAGTAGATTGATAATTGATGCCGAATCGAAAGGAGTGCAGGTTATAATTTTCCCGGAATTGAATCTTACGGGATATTCATGTGGCGATTTGTTTGGACAGTCTTTATTGCTTGAACAGGCAGAAATGGCTTTGATGCAAGTCATGAATGAAACTCGTCAGTTAGATATTATATCGATAGTAGGGATGCCTGTCGTTGTTAATTCGACATTGATGAACTGTGCTGTGGCTTTTCAACGTGGTAAGATATTAGGAGTTGTTCCTAAAACATATTTGCCGAACTATAAGGAATTTTATGAACAACGCTGGTTTGCACCTTCTACGGCTCATCCGGATGATGTGATGGTACGTTTGTGTGGTCAGCAGGTGCCGGTCAGTGCTAATTTGATATTTGAATCGGCTGAGTTATGTTTTGGCATAGAAATATGCGAAGATGTCTGGGCTACTATACCTCCCAGTTCTAAATTGGCTCTTCAGGGGGCAGATGTAATTTTCAATATGTCGGCCGATACTGAAAATATTTGTAAGCATCAGTATTTGCGCTCACTCATTGCCCAGCAGTCGGCACGTTGCTTGTCGGGATATGTGTTTGCTTCATCTGGTTTTGGTGAGTCTACAACCGACGTCGTATTTGCGGGAAATGCTTTTATCTATGAGAATGGTACATTACTGGCTGCTTCCGAAAGATTTTCTTTCGAAGAACAGTTGGTCATCAGCGAAATTGACGTGGAGCGTTTGCGGAGTGAACGAATGCTGAATACTACATTCTCTGCCAGCGTACGGGCTTACAAGGATTGTCCGGTGAAGCGTATTCCTGTGGAACTTGCCCAGACAGGGGATGAATGTACCTTGACTCGTCCGGTCGAACCGCATCCGTTTGTCCCGGAAGGCGGTAAGCTGTTAGATGAACGTTGCGAGGAAATTTTCTCCATTCAGGTGGCTGGTTTGGCAAAACGGCTTGTACATACCGGATGCAAGACGGTAGTGGTCGGTATTTCCGGGGGACTGGATTCTACACTGGCACTATTGGTGTGTGTGAAGACCTTCGATAAGTTGGGGCTTTCCCGCAGTGGTATTGTGGGTATCACTATGCCTGGTTTTGGAACAACTGATCGTACCTATCATAATGCTTTGGATTTGATGCATTCTTTGCAGGTTACGGTAAAGGAAATCAGTATACGTGATGCATGTATTCAGCATTTTAAGGATATAGATCACGATATGAGTGTGCATGATGTGACATATGAGAATGGCCAGGCGCGGGAGCGTACTCAAATTTTGATGGATTATGCCAATAAAGTGGGAGGGCTGGTCATTGGTACGGGAGATCTTTCCGAACTGGCACTGGGCTGGGCTACATACAATGGTGACCATATGTCTATGTATGGAGTCAATTCAAGCATTCCGAAAACTCTGGTTCGTTATCTGGTTACTTGGGTAGCAGAAACAGGAGTTGATGAAGAATCGCGTGCTACACTTCTTGATATTATTGATACACCTATTAGTCCTGAGTTGATTCCTGCTGACGAAAATGGTAATATCAAGCAGAAAACGGAGGATTTGGTAGGGCCTTACGAATTGCATGATTTCTTCCTGTTTCATTTCTTGCGCTTTGGTTCTCGCCCTGCGAAGATTTTTTATTTGGCGGAAATTGCCTTTCGTGGAGTATACGACAGAGATACAATAAAGAAATGGCTTACGAATTTCTGCCGTCGCTTTTTCAATCAGCAGTTCAAGCGTTCTTGTCTGCCCGATGGTCCTAAGGTTGGTTCCGTATCTTTAAGTCCTCGTGGTGACTGGCGCATGCCGAGTGATGCAAGTTCGGCTTTGTGGCTGCAAGAATGTGAACAGTTATAACTTACAATAAGCGTATCGTATAATAGGCCTCTGGCGGATAAACGTCGGAGGCTTTTTATTTTTGTTGAAGATGATCAGCAGAATAGCCTTAGCGATTGGTGTCTTTTGCATATTTGGGGAAGTAGGAGCTGTAGATGTCTATTGCTGTCGGTTATTTATTAGTGAAGTTTTTAGCAGGGTAAGTCCGGTAGGAGGGAGGAGCAATGCTCGTTCGGTATAATCTGATAGTTGTATTTTCAATAGTATTTTTGTTTACAGGGTGCGTAATGCTTATTTATGAAATGATGGATAGTTCATGTAAATGAAACTCAGCCTATATGTGCGTTTACATTTTTGGAGGTATTTTTATCAATAAGTCGGACTAAGTTGTTTGCTGGAAAATATGTATATGCTATTAATCGGGGAGCTACATTGTAGACACTTTTGATAACGAATAAGATAATTCTCGGATAATCTGCAAAATAAAATTTATAAATTTATGTGAGAGTGAAATATTTTTGCGTGAGTTTGAATCGGTCAACTGGTGAGAAGAATGTGGAACTGAATACTAGGTAGTGTAAAATAAACTGTGTCACGCATTATTTCCTATTA
>HF993164.1 GCA_000436795.1 Bacteroides sp. CAG:1076 | reverse complement strand
CGTGTTCATGTATTCGATGCTCCGGGCTTGTTCCCTTATACTTCACTTCCTCATACTTCTATTCTCGTCAACTTGTTCAAGGAAGAAAAACCGCAGATTTGTCTGATGGGTGCTACCGTTATCGGTCGTGATCTGGGACCACGTGTTTCTTCAGCTCTGACAAGTGGTCTGACTGCCGACTGTACTCAGTTGGAAATCGGTAATCACGAGGATAAGAAGAATGGCGTTACTTACGAAAATCTGTTGTATCAGATTCGTCCTGCTTTCGGCGGTAATATTGTGGCTACCATTGTCAATCCGGAACATCGTCCGCAGATGGCTACAGTTCGTGAGGGTGTGATGAAGAAAGAAATCGTAGATGCCAATTATCAGGGTGAAGTGATTCGTCACGACGTTGCGAAGTATGTACCCGAAACGGATTATGTAGTAAAGGTTATCGATCGCCATGTAGAAAAAGCAAAACATAATCTGAAGGGTGCTCCTATCGTAGTTGCCGGTGGTTATGGTATGGGAAGCAAGGAAGGATTCGATATGTTGTTCGAACTTGCTAAGGAACTTCATGCAGAAGTAGGTGCCAGCCGTGCAGCTGTAGATGCTGGTTTCTGCGAACACGACCGTCAGATTGGTCAGACAGGTGTAACTGTACATCCGAAATTGTATATCGCTTGTGGTATCTCTGGTCAGATTCAGCATATAGCCGGTATGCAGGATGCAGGTATCATTATATCTGTAAACAATGATCCTAATGCGCCGATTAACACCATCGCTGATTATGTAATCAACGGAACAGTGGAAGAAGTGATTCCGAAAATGATTAAGTATTATAAAAAGAACAGTAAATAATGGCAAACTTTTATACAGAACATCCGGAACTCAAGTTTCACTTGAACAATCCGATGATGGAGCGTATCTGTCAGTTGAAGGAACGCGATTACAGAGATAAAGACGAGTACGATTATGCGCCGCTGGATTATGCAGATGCTATCGACTCTTACGATAAAGTGTTGGAAATTACCGGTGAAATTACCGGTGAGGTGATTGCTGCAAATGCAGAAGGAGTAGACGAAGAAGGTCCGCATTGTGCGAACGGTCGTGTGGAATATGCTTCGGGTACAAAGGCTAACCTGGATGCAATGGTGAAGGCGGGTCTGAACGGTATGACAATGCCTCGCCGTTTTGGCGGTTTGAACTTCCCGATCACTCCGTATACTATGTGTGCGGAAATCGTGGCTCAGGCTGATGCGGGCTTTGGTAATATCTGGTCACTTCAGGATTGTATCGAAACACTTTATGAATTTGGAAACGAAGATCAGCACAGCCGTTTCATTCCACGTATCTGCGCAGGTGAAACTATGTCAATGGACTTGACAGAACCTGATGCCGGTTCTGACCTTCAGAGCGTGATGTTGAAAGCTACATACGATGAGGCTAATAACTGCTGGCGTTTGAATGGTGTAAAACGTTTTATCACAAACGGTGACGCTAACCTGCATCTGGTATTGGCTCGTTCGGAAGAAGGTACACACGATGGTCGTGGATTGTCTATGTTTATTTACGATAAGAACGACGGTGGAGTAGACGTACGTCGTATAGAAAATAAGCTGGGTATTCATGGTTCTCCGACTTGTGAATTGGTATACAAGAATGCAAAAGCTGAACTTTGTGGTGAACGTAAGCTCGGTTTGATTAAATATGTCATGGCTTTGATGAACGGTGCTCGTCTGGGTATTGCGGCTCAGTCGGTTGGTTTGAGCCAGGCTGCATACGATGAGGCTTTGGCGTATGCAAAAGACCGTAAGCAGTTCGGCAAAGCGATTATCGAGTTCCCGGCTGTATACGATATGCTGGCTACTATCAAAGCAAAACTGGATGCGGGTCGTGCCTTGTTGTATCAGACTTCTCGTTACGTAGATATCTATAAAGCCTTGGACGATATTGCGCGTGAACGTAAGCTGACTCCGGAAGAACGTCAGGAACAAAAACGTTATGCAAAACTGGCTGACAGCTTTACTCCGCTGGCAAAAGGTATGAACTCTGAATATGCCAACCAGAATGCATACGACTGTATTCAGGTACACGGCGGTTCTGGTTTTATGATGGAATATGCTTGTCAGCGTATCTATCGTGATGCTCGTATCACAAGTATCTACGAAGGTACTACTCAGTTGCAGACTGTTGCGGCTATCCGTTATGTAACCAACGGTGCTTATGCTGCTACTTTGCATGAATACGAAACAATTCCATGCGCTCCGGAATATGAAGACTACATGAACCGTATCAAGGAAATGACTCGTAAGCTGGAGGCTTGTACAAATGCTGTGAAGGAAGCTCAGAACCAGGAACTGCTCGATTTCGTAGCACGCCGCTTGTATGAAATGGCAGCTGTCTGCGTAATGAGTCATTTGTTGCTTCAGGATGCAACGAAAGCTCCTGAGCTGTTTGGTAAGTCGCTGAATGTATATGTAAATTATGCCGAATCGGAAGTTGAAAAACATTTCAACTTTATCCGTAAGTTCAATGCAGAAGAACTGGCTAATTATCGGAAATAATTGAGCAGTTTGCTTTAATATAGAAAAAGCTCGGCATTTTTGCCGGGCTTTTTTATGCCTTTTCCTGATGGTATATTGCACCTGATGGACTGATTCTATAATAGATGTTTGAATTTTCTCCGTAGCCAGCGATCGAATATTCTCAATAAAGGCAACGCAATCAGCATCGGAAGATAAAAAATGAGTGATGAAGGTTCAGGCAGATTGTTGACTGATTTTTGTAAACCTTCGGCTATTTCTTTCCCATATATCCATACAATCATGCCGATGCATCCTCCTATCATCAGAGTGACAGTGAGTATCATTAATATGAATAAACGTTTTTCCTGTCGTTTCTCACGCAGATACATTTCTTCCCCAATTCGTTTCATCATGCGATAGGTGAAATTGCTTGGAAGCTGGGGAGGCTTATTCTGTCGGGCAGCTTTCCGTAGTCCTTGGTCTTTATACTCTGTCATCTTTACTCCTCCTTTTGCATTAATAAATATAATTTCTTGCGTAAACGGTGTAGCTTAACTTTAATATTTCCTTCGTTCTGATTCAGAATCTGGGCAAGTTCCTGTATAGGGCGTTCTTCTTCGTAGAACAATGTGACCAATGCACGTTCTTCGGCAGTTAGTTTGGTCAGCGCCTGTTGCAGTTTTTCTATTTGTTCTTCCGAATCATCGTTTAATGTGTTGTCTATTTGTGTGTCTGATATCTGATTCCATAAATTGTCATCCAGCATTGTTTGTTCCACATTTTTCTTTCGCAGAAAAGATAGTGCCGTATTATAGGCGATCCGATAAATCCAGGTAGAAAAGCTACTTTTCCCGCCGAATGATGATAAATGTTCGAAAGCTTTCATAAATGCATCCTGCGTCAGCTCCTCGGCATCTTCTTCGGAATTGACCATACGGACGATCAGTGCGAAGACTGCTTGCCCATAAGTATCGAGGAAGTAAGCATACTCTTCAGTTTTTCCTGCCAGGATACGCGTGATGATATATGATTCGTCTTTTTTCATTTGTCTTTTTAGACGCTTTCCCGAGGTTGAGGTTACAAAGATTGAGAAAAAATTTTTTTTCTTCATTATGGTTGTAACCTTTTCGTGCATTGGTTCGTCTAAACGGACAAAGAAACAAAAATATTCACTTTAAAAGGAAAACGATATGGAAGAATTGATGATTGTTGCTAATGTTGCAATAGTTTTTGGCGTTATTTACAAGTTGTTCGAATTGTTTGTCGGCAGAAAAGAACGTATGATGTTGATAGAAAAGCTTCCGGTGGAGGCATTGACCGATGAAAAAAAAAAAAATACAGGCTTGTCTTTATTCAATCTGGGAGGAAATATGTTTCCTATGTCCTCGTCATCTCTTCGCTTGGGTTGTCTGTTGATAGGACTTGGATTGGGATTATTGACAGGATATTGTATTATTTTAAATTCTCAGCCGGAATATTTTGCCAGCGATATGGCCAGTCGTCCTGTCCGTGAAACTGTTTCTATTATTTATGGAGCCAGCGTATTATTGGGAGGAGGTATCGGACTGATTGTTGCATTTGTTATTGAAATTATGCGTGCTTCACGGCATAAATGATATGAGCCCGTTGTAAAATTAGTAGAATAGTAAGTTGCCCGTCATTAATAACATCCGTATTAATGTCGGGCTTCTTATTTTTTGCTGTTGATTGCGATAGTTGGCAAAGAATTGATAAGAACAATATTCGGCTTTATTGTACTGATTTTCGGTAGGCTGTGTCGATTTTTTATCTTTGATATCGAGGCATAAAAAAGGCCTATGTTCTGGAATTTTATAAACTCTTATTATCTTTGTCGGTATAATTGACCGAATTTATGGCAAAGAAAGAGGAATATAAACAGCGGAATATTGATTTTTTGAAAGAGATTTCGCAGAAAGAAGGAGTACAAAGACATCCTTCCGGTATGATGTATCAGGTTGTTCAACAAGGAAGTGGTACACAATCGCCCAATTTGAGAAGTATTGTTTCTGTACATTATCGGGGAACGCTGATTAACGGACGTGAGTTTGATAATTCATGGAAAAGGGGATGTCCGGAGGCATTGCGCCTGTCGGATGTGATAGAAGGTTGGCAGATAGCTCTGCAGCAAATGCATGTTGGCGATCGTTGGGTGATTTATATCCCCTCTGAACTGGGTTATGGTAATCGACCTTCGGGTCCTATTCCTGCTTGCTCCACATTGATTTTTGAAGTGGAATTGCTTAATGTATTTTGAAAGCCTGCTCTTTTCTTAGGATAGAAGTCTGTGCAGGCTGATTTTTTTTGAAAAGTTATATCATAGAACTATAATGTGAAAGCCATGACTGTCACTGTTTTCGAGTGAGTGTCATGGCTTTTTTCCCCTTCGTCGGGATTTCTCTCAACGTTTATGGTAAAATATTATTTTACGATTTTGCCGTTGATTTGGAGATTTTTCATTGTAATGTCCGTAACGTTCTCTATTCGGTTTCCACCTTTCTTTACATTGTTGAATTGTGAATCTTCGACAGATATATTATATACACAATCTTTGTTTGGTAAGCCCACGGCATAAATTCCATATTGGCTGTTTTCGCAAGTGATATTCTTTAAGTGTACATTTCGTACAATGGGAGGGAAGGCGCGGTTACAGTTCTCTTTGCTTTCGTAAAGCAGGTTTATTTTCAGAACAGCCTCATGACACTGACCTACTTGTATGTTCCTTACAAAGACATTTTCTACGATACCTCCACGACAGTCGTTGGTCTTGATTCGGATAACTCTATCCAGTTGCGGACTATCCATTACGCAGTTTTCAACATATAAGTTGCGATATCCTCCAGATATTTCACTGCCGATGACAACACCTCCATGCCCGTTTTTCATTTCACAATTGCGGACAATGATGTTTTCGCTTGGGCGATTCCATTTTCTTCCGTCTTCATTTCGTCCGGATTTGATGGCGATGCAGTCGTCGCCCGTATCGAAACGGCAATTTTCTATTAGGACATTTTTACAGGATTCAGGGTCGCAGCCGTCACCATTCGGACCGCGGTTATAGATTTTTACTCCACTAACAATCAGACTTTCACATAATAAGGGATGGATGACCCAGAATGGTGAGTTTAGCAAAGTGACGTCTTCTATCAGAATTGTATTGCAGAGATAGAAGTTGATAAGTTGTGGTCGCAAGGCATCTTCGGGCGTCATTACTCGTTCGTAGATGGGACGTTTTAGCTCTGCATAGCCCATCAGCCGCTCGCGACTTCCCAGTTTCTGACTGTGCATGCCTTCTTTCCATCCGTAACGTGGGGCACCGCACATGGGCCACCACGATTCATTGGAACCTTGCCCGTCTATAGTTCCTTTTCCTGTTATGGCAATATTGGTTTCGCCATAAGCATAAATTAATGGATGGGCATTATAGCAGTCTAATCCTTCCCAGCGTGTGATAACTCCCGGGAAATAAAGTTTCTGGTCTGTGGAAAACTTAAGTACAGCTCCTTCTTCGAGGTGTAAGTTTACGTTACTTTTCATTGTAATGGGGCCGGTGTAGAATGTTCCTTTCGGTATGACAACCGTTCCTCCTCCTGCTTGGTTGCAGGTTGTAATGGCTAAATTAATTTCTTCGTGGCATGGCTCTTCCGGAGTGTTGGTCTTTGCTCCAAAATCTTTGATGTTGTACACTTTGTCAGGAAAGCTGGTGCGCTTTATTTGTTGTTCTATGTTGAGCGCTTCTTTAAATACTTTGTCAAAATTGACCGGCTCAGATGCAAAAGTGATGATACAGCATAAAGACATGATGCAAGTTGTCCCTAATTCTCTCCACCAGGATGTGGATTGTAGTTTTGTTTGTTTTTTCGTTTTCATAGTGAATCAATGTGTTTTTTAGTGTTTGTTGATTTCCAAAGATAATGAAATCTTTACAGCTATATAGTTTTTGGCACATTAATAATGGTTTTGTAGGGCATTTTTTATCTTTTATGTCTGTTAAGGCTTCTCAGATTTCTATTTCCTATCATTGGTGATTTATGAAAATCTCAGGTGAGTTATTATTGAATGCCATTTATTGGGTGGTAGATAATCGACGTTGATTATAGTTACGGTGATATTATTGAACGGGTAAAGCTATAGCGCTTTATAAATATGTATGGCTATGACGGGGCAGAAAGTGTTCGGTACGGTTAATTATATTCTATGGCTTAATATTATGTAATTTATATAGTTTCTATTGGGCTTTTGAAAGGAAAGAAGAATGTAAATAATCATATTTTATTTTGATTGTGCTATCAGATTGTATATAGAGTATTTTTCATAGAATGTTTTCCGATATTTTTTCAGTCTATCTTTCTAAAGAATTCAGTTTTATCTGGTAGACATGTATTGTCCTTTTCTGTGATTCTCACAGCTCTTCAGGAAAAAAGCCTCCTTTCCTGAAGATTACTTTCCGTTGTTTTAACCTTGTTTTGTACAAAATCCGTAAGACTTTTGGGCATGCTTTTCTCGAATTTTGCTGTCGTTTCCTCCGGATGCTGTTATTGTTTTCCTTGGATGCAGCTGTTGTTTTCTCCGGATGTCGTTACTTGTTTTCCGGAGATTGCCGTCGTTTTCTCCGGTTTCTGCCGTTTTTGTTTCATGCTTTTGTACAAAAACTTTTGGAATTTGTACAAAACAGAATATTTTTTGTACAAAAAGCGGAGAGAATTTCAGCATGTTTTTTCAGTTTTTTCCGGATATATTTTATCCGGCTCCCGGACTTTTTTACTTTTTTCCTTGTAAGTATTCGATAAACTCCCTCGTATATTGGGTAACG
>HF993163.1 GCA_000436795.1 Bacteroides sp. CAG:1076 | reverse complement strand
GGAACTGACGATACCGGCCGATTTCAAATCGGTTATCTTCTGGGGTGAATCAGGTGATACGAAGCCTATCTTTATGCCTAAAGGACTTTCTATGGCAGGTAGCCATGATTTGATTCGTTTCTATAATCTCGATTTGCAGAATACAAGCAGTGCAAATGATTATATTGTGAACTTTAATGTAGAAGGTAACGTTGGTGAAATATTGATTGATAACTGTAACATTAGTAAGACCCGTGGTGTCGTTCGTGTTCAGAGCGACGGTGCCAAAGGTTCTATTGGCTCAATTAATATTGATAACTGCGTATTGACAGACATTGGTTCATATGGTGTATTGCAGACTAAAGTTTCTGGCTTTACACTCAATTCAGTCCATCTGTCTAATTCTACAGTGAATACACTTAGTGCTGGTGGAGTATTAGTTACTCAACAGGATAATGTAAATATATCTATTGAGGCTTGTACTTTCTATAATTGTGTAGCAGGAAGTAAATCATTCATTGATATAAACAAGATGTCGAATGTGACAGTCGATGTCAAGAATACAATTATCGGTCAGTTCTACGGTTATACAGGTGAATCAACCATTAAGGCTACAAGCGTAAAAGGCATTGCAACGACAACAAATGTCTTTACTACTACCGACTGTCCGTATAACAGTGGTTACGAATGGGGCGAAATTCTGAATGTGTCTTCAACAGAACTGTTCGTAAATCCTGCTGAAGGTGATTTCCATATACAGTCTGCCAGCCAAAGCAGTGTTGCGGGTGCAGGCGACCCACGTTGGAATGAATAAAATCTTATTCTAACATGTAACTGGTAAACTACAAGTCCATATATAGGTTTATGCCTGTTTATGGACTTGTTTTATTTTGATTAAATTTGAACCTGAAATCTGCTATAGAAAAATGAATAGTATCGGATTCATAAAAGAAATGTGGATGATAGTAATTGTCCTAAGTTCGATAGGCATGTTTGCCTGCTCAGAGCAAACAGATACCCGAGAAATAGACAAGGTACCAGAAACAGGTTTACCTGTTTATTCTGCTCCCGATCGGACAACCATTCCGGCTTTTCCCGGAGCTGAAGGTGCCGGAAAATATACTACGGGAGGAGCCGAAGGTACTGTCTATGTCGTTACATCCTTAAAAGATGATGGCTCTGAAGGTACTTTACGCTGGGCTGTTGAAAAATCAGGAAAGCGTACTGTCGTTTTCGCCGTAGGAGGAGTCATTGCTCTGACCAGACAGTTGGTTATAAAAAACGATGATTTGACGATTGCCGGGCAAACAGCTCCCGGGGCGGGAATCTGTTTGAAAAACTATACCTTACGCATCAATGCCAATAATGTAATTGTTCGTTTTATCCGCTGCCGTATGGGGGATGAATGCAAGACAGAAGATGATGCGATGAATGGCTATCAGTCATCATATCCCGGAAAGAAAAATATCATTGTCGATCATTGTTCCATGAGTTGGAGCACAGACGAATGTGCTTCTTTTTATGGAAATACTAATTTTACGATGCAATGGTGTATTATCAGTGAAAGTCTGACAAATTCTGTTCATGTAAAGGGTGGCCATGGATATGGAGGTTTGTGGGGTGGAAGTCCTGCTACATTCCATCATAATCTGTTGGCTCATCATAGCAACCGTACTCCGCGTTTGTGTGGCAGCCGGTATTCTGACAGGGCAGACATGGAGAAAGTCGACTTGTGCAATAATGTAATCTATAATTGGTCGAGTGAGGGGGCTTATGGGGCACAGGGAGGTTCTTATAATATCATGAATAACTATTATAAGCCGGGACCGGTAGCAGCTCCCAAAAAGGTACATTGCCGTTTTTTTACAGCCTATATCGATGATGGAAGCAATGATCAGGCTGCCGGCGTACATGGCAACTTCTATCTGTCCGGCAATTATATGGATACTCGAAACGATTTGTCAAAAAGCCAGTTGGCCGAGGTTGAAGCAGCAAATTCAGATAATACTTCAGCTACTGCTTTTGTGGTGAAAAATAATGAAGTCCCCGCTCGGGAAATGTTGGTATCGCAACGTTTTGATATTCTTTCGGATTATTCGTTTGTACAGCCGGCTCAGGAGGCGTATGATGCAGTCCTGAAGTATGCAGGGGCATCCGATAAGCGGGATCAGATAGACACGCGTATTGTAAATGAAACGCGTGCGGGAACATATTCCCGGGAAGGTTCCAATGGTAGCAGTTATGGTTTTATTGATACACAAAAGGATGCTGAAGGCTGGGACGAATACGTTGAGGCACATACTTCCGATTCCGATTCGGATGAAGACGGCATGCCTGATTCATGGGAAAAACAAAAAGGATTGAATCCGGCTGATAAATCAGACGCTGCAAAATATAATTTAAGTAAGGAATATACCAATCTGGAGATTTATATAAACAGTTTGGCTGAAAGTTTATATCCGGTTTATAAATAAAGGTATTGTATGAAAAAGATAGTAATGGGCGGACTTTGCAGTCTGCTGTTGGCAGGTGCAGTGTCGTTGCAGGCACAAGAGTTGAAATCATATCCGGTACCCGACCGTTCGAAGATTCCGGCTTTCCCGGGAGCGGACGGTGCTGGAAAGTATACTACTGGTGGGGCAGGAGGACAAGTGCTGGTCGTAACTTCACTGAAAGACGATGGTTCGGAAGGGACCTTGCGCTGGGCACTTCGGAAAAAAGGACCTCGCACAATTGTGTTTGCCGTGAGTGGAATTATCGAATTGCAGTCGTCGCTGAAAGTCAGTAACGGTGATGTAACCATTGCTGGGCAGACAGCTCCGGGTGATGGCATTTGTCTGAAAAATTATACTTTAGGCATTCAGGCAGATAATGTTATTATCCGTTTTATCCGTTCACGTATGGGAGCGGACATCAAACAAAAAGGAGATGATGCGATGAATGGATTCAAAAACCATCGTAACATCATAATCGATCATTGTTCCATGAGCTGGAGTACGGACGAGTGCGCTACTTTCTATGATAACAGTTGTTTTACACTTCAATGGTGTATTGTCAGTGAGAGTCTGGCCAATTCCATTCACGAAAAAGGTGCTCATGGGTATGGAGGCATATGGGGAGGTCAGGGTGCTTCATTCCATCATAATCTGTTGGCTCATCACACGAACCGTACTCCCCGCTTGTGCGGAAGTCGCTATACGGGAAAACCGGAAGAAGAAAAAGTGGAACTATTCAATAATGTAATTTACAATTATGGAAGCGACGGAGCCTATGCCGGTGAAGGAGGAAGTTATAATTTTCTGAATAATTATTATAAACCGGGACCTTATACGGCTACAAAATCTTCTTATAAACGTTTGTTTACGGCTTATCCCGATGATGGTAAAAACAATAATGTGAAGGGAACTCATGGGGTTTTCTGTTTCTCTGGCAATTATATCGATCCGACTTGTGCCAGTCTGAGTGATAAACAGCGTCAGGCAATAATGAAAGTCAACCAAGATAATTCTGTCGGGTTACTTATAAAGAATCAATTTGCTCCGCAAAGCGAATTGCTTGTCCGTGAGCCTTTCAATATAGCAGAACATACTACTCTGCAGCCTGCCTGGGATGCATATGAATCTGTCTTGCAGTTTGCTGGTGCATCTTATCGGAGAGATACTTACGATAAACGGATTGTAGAAGAAACCAGACAAGGCAATTATACCTATCAGGGAAGCCATGGCAGTACAAATGGCATGATAGATCAGCCTGCCGATGTAGGGGGATGGCCGGAATATCACACGGAAAAGGCACCTGTTGATACTGATGCCGATGGTATGCCGGACGAATGGGAAAAAACTCACGGACTAAATCCAAGTGATGCGGCCGACGGACGTAGTTATAACTTGAGCCCTGACTATACGAATCTGGAAGTTTATCTGAACGAATTGGTACAACATTTATATCCTGCTACCCGATAATTTCTCATTTCCCTCTTTCTTTTATCTGTTTGAAGTCGGGTACTTAATGGGGATATTATATCAGAATTGTAGAGTAATAAAAAACACCAACTGGTTTATTGTAAGCCGGTTGGCGTTTTTTTATGCTATTGTAAAACGTTTATTCACGTTTATTTATGCAGGAATGTTTCACGCATCGGAGAGAAGCAGTCTATTAACAAACCAGCTTCCAGACATTTGCATCCATGCTTCACGTCAGGTTCCATGTAAAGTGCGTCACCTGCAGATACGACTTTTGTCTTTCCTCCGATAGTAAATTCAAATTTTCCGCTTACTACATAAGTCACTTGAGTATGATAATGAGTATGGGCGGCACCTGAAGCTCCTTTCTCGAATTTGACTTTTACCATCATTACTTGTCCGTTGTATCCCATAACCTGTCTGGTGACACCTTTATCGCTGGTTTGTTCCCATTCAGTCTGGCTTTCGAACATAAAAGGTTCACTGCAAGTCTTGTTGCAAGACACTTCTGTGTCTTTTTCTGTACTGTTGTTTGTGTTGGCTGCATTACAGGTTAAGCCCAGTAATGAAAAGGCAAATATGCCTGAAAATAAAAATTTTTTCATCATAATGTGTTTTATTTAGACTGTTACAAATATACAGATATTTGTAACAAATGAAAATTCTTGGCAGATATAAATTCAGTATTCCTGATATTCTTAAATCTGCAATTTTTTTTATTTTTGCATAAATGCAAATCTTAAATAAAATAAACGATGAAACACATGCTGAAGCCTATTTACGTAAAAGTAGGCTTGACTCTTTTGGCCGGTGCTTGTCTTTGCGGGGAGATGCAGGCACGTTCTATGAACAACGAGGTGAAAGAGGAAATTTTAAACACGATGAAATCTACAACCCGTTATATGATAGACAGTGTAAGTTACCGGGGAGGCTTTGTCTGGAATTACTTGCCCGATTTGTCCCGCTCATGGGGAGAAATGGAAGCCAGGCGGACCATGGTATGGATTCAACCTCCCGGTACTCCGAGTGTAGGACATTTATTACTTGATGCTTATCATGCGACTGGTGATGAATTCTATTATGAGGCAGCCCAGAAAGTGGCAAATGTTTTGATATGGGGCCAACTTGAGTGCGGGGGATGGAATTATGTATTCGACTTTGCCGGAGAAAATTCCTTGAAGGCTTGGTATGAAACCATTGGAAAAAACGGCTGGCGTCTGGAAGAGTTCAGGCATTATTACGGCAACGCTACTTATGATGATCTGGGCACTATCTCGGCTGCCAAGTTTTTGTTGCGCATGTATGTAGAGAAAAATGATCCCGTATACAGGGCGCCCTTGGAAAAAGTCATTCATTTTATATTGGAGAGCCAGTACCCTGTAGGCGGTTGGCCGCAACGTTACCCTCTGAGGTATGACCACCCTTTTGAGGGTAAGGAAGACTATTCGTCCTTTATAACCTTAAACGATGATGTTACTCCGGAGATTATCGATTTTCTTATTCAGTGTTATCAGGCGATGGGACTGCAAAATATAAAGGAACCCATTATGCGGGCTATGTATCTCATGATAACTCTTCAGCAGGGAGAGCCTTATGCCGGCTGGGCAGACCAATATACGGTAGACGATTTAAAGCCAGCTCATGCTCGTTCTTATGAGCCTCGCAGTGTTAATACCGGTACTACTGTCGGGATGATTTATCAGATGATGGAGTATTACAAACTGACGGCCGACACCCGTTTCCTTTCGGGCATACCGGCTGCCATCAAGTTCCTTGAATCCCAAAAACTTCCTGAGGCTGAAGTCCGTAAATGGCATCGTAAGTCCGACAATCCCAATGAAATATTAGTTCCTCGGTTTGTAGATCCTGATACAGGGAAACCACTGTATGTACATCGGAAGGGGGGAAATATCTACGACGGAAAGTATTATATAGACCAGAACATAGAAAAGACCATTGCACATTATAGTTCGGCTACATTTGTAAATCCTGTAAAGCTGAGACAGGATTACGAGGCGGTGAAAAAGATTGATAGAAGTAAACTGTTCTCCTGTTCGCCTTTGTTGTCGGATAAATTATGTCCGCTACCCAAATATTATACTTCTTTTCCGCATCAGGTGTCGGAACAAGATATCAGTGATTTAATGGCTCAGGCAGCAGAAAGAAACTGTTGGCTTTCCGATTTGCCTTCAGTTTCTCATCCCTACCGCAGCGGATGGACCCCGGAGTTGTCGGGAAAAGAAGATTATAGCCAGAAAATGGTAGGCGATGATTTCGATACTTCTCCTTATCCGTGTACAGACGGCCGGCAATGCATTTCGGTAGGAGTCTATATTAAGAATATGATGAAGCTTATTTCTGCATTAGAAGGCAATCTGAAGTAATCAGATATTGTATTGGGGGAAACGTACAGATAGCCTGTTGCATATGAAAAAAATGTATTTATGTATAGGGCTTGTGGATAATTTGGTTAAATAATAACCATATTAGAACAATTATTACCTTTCCGCACTTTGCATTTTCCCTAATTTTGGAAACAAATCAATCTTAATGAAATATACCATGATAAAGAAAAGATATTATGTAATGAGCTTGCTTCTGGGAGCGAGTGCTTATGCGATGTCGCAGACGGTTCCCTCTATGCAAGCTTTTAATGATGGAATACATCATTGGAATTTGGAGCATAAGGATCGTAACTATAAACGCTATTCGGCAGACCAGTATGTAAAGATAGCCGATAATTTTGTTGCTTATCAGAATAAAGATGGAGGATGGCCTAAGAACATTGACTGGATGGCGGAGCTGCCGGTCGATTCTGTGTTGAATACCTTGTCGGATAATCATCGTCGCAGTACCCTCGATAACCGGAATACTTATTCTCAGATAAACTATCTGGCGCAGGTTTATACGCTTACTAAAAAGGCGGTGTACAAAGAAGCGGTACTCGATGGGCTGGAGTATTTACTCAAGACTCAGAAAAAAAACGGAGGATGGCGCGGATGGGATGTGGATGCCATTACGTTCAACGATGAGGTGACTACCGGCGTGCTGCGGCTGTTCCTGCACATAAACGAGGGAGATTCTAACTTCTCGTGGCTGGACGATGCAATGCATAAACGGATTTATCAAGCATTGAACAGAGGCATTGACATGATTCTGCGAACACAATATGTTCAGAATGGAGTAAAGACCGTATGGGGACAGCAACATGATAATCAGACCTTGCTTCCTACTAATGCCCGTACATTCGAGCTGGCTTCATTGACGGCTGGCGAAAGTTGCGATGTGGTCCGGTTACTGATGGAGATTCCTCACCCTTCCGGCGAAGTGATTGAAGCCGTTAAATCGGCTATGGCTTGGTTTGAGAAGGTGGCGATAACAGGCATGCGTGTAGAGAAAGTTGCCATTCCTGAGGACCAGATAGCCAATCATGAGTATCCGTACAATCTGGTTGTGGTGAAAGACAAGAAGGCTCCCCGTATATGGGCTCGCTTTTATGAAATGACTGACAATACACCGTTTATGTGTAATCGTGATGGTATCAAGGTCTATAAGCTGTCGGACGTCAAGCTGGAGCGCCGGGTGGGCTATGCTTGGTACACCTATGAGCCGGAAAAGTTGTTTAAGGTTTATGAGGAATGGCTCAAGAAAATAGAGGTTGAAAGTGCTTATGCCGGCTATGAGGTGCAAGACAATATGCCTTCATTTTATGAACAACTGAAGCAGAGTCTGACTTATCCGATGGCATGGGGAAATTCACCGGAAAAAGATTTTGGGAAATGGCGGGAACAGGCACGCGAAAAGCTGCTGGAATGTATGCAACCTGCACCTCCAGTTGTTTCTTACGATATGAAAGTCATTGCAACGGAGAAGCGCAAAGGGTATGAAGCTCGCAAAATTGTTTTCAACGTGTCGGGATATTCGCGTGTGCCGGCCTATTTGCTGGTACCCGAAGGCAAAGGACCTTTTCCAGCCGTGTTGCTTTTGCACGACCATGGAGCACATTTTACGATAGGAAAGGAGAAAATGGTACGTCCGTTCGGCGTGTCGGACATGGTAATGAAAGATGCAGACAGTTGGTGTAAGGCTTGTTACGACGGGCAGTATGTAGGCGATTATCTGGCAGAAAACGGTTATGTCGTACTGGCTCTGGATGCTTTGTTCTGGGGAGAACGCGGACGAAAGGAATATGCCCGTTATGACTCTCAGCAGGCATTGTCGGCAAATCTCCTGCAAATGGGCATGTCGTGGGGAGGACTGATTGCGTGGGATGATATCCGTAGTGCGGAGTTTCTGGCCTCTTTGCCTCAGGTAGATAAGGAGAAGGTGGCAACAATGGGATTTTCGATGGGGGCGCATCGTGCATGGATGACCATGGCTGCTACCGATGCCGTAAAGGCAGGAGCGGCTGTATGCTGGATGAATACAACGGATAGCCTGATGACGTTGACAAACAATCAGAACAAGGGCGGTTCGGCTTATGCTATGCTGATTCCAAATATCCGCCTTTATATGGATTATCCGCATGTCGCGTCGATTGCGTGTCCGAAGCCAATGTTGTTTACCAACGGGTTGAAAGATAAACTTTTTCCGGTGGAAGGAGTAAAGTCTGCCTATGAAACCATGCAGAAAGTATGGGACAGTCAGGGAGCTGGTGAGCATTTGCAGACCAAGCTGTACGACTTGCCTCATTTTTGTAGCAAAGAAATACAGAAAGCAATTCTGGAGTTTTTCAATAAGGAATTTAATATAAATCAGAAATAACAGAAAGATGAAAAAGATTCAATTTGTATTGGTTGCACTGGCTGTACTGCTATTTTCTGCGTTCAAGTCAGACCATGTGATTACGGTCTTTATGATTGGTGATTCTACCATGTCGAACAAGCCTTTGGAAGGAGGAAATCAGGAAAGAGGATGGGGACATGTGTTGGGGAGTTTCTTTACAGAAGATGTCCGGGTAGAAAATCATGCGATGAACGGACGCAGTTCGAAGAGCTTTATAAACGAGGGGCGTTGGGAAACCGTAGTAAACAAGATTCGTCCGGGTGATTATGTTTTCATTCAGTTTGGGCATAATGATGAAAAACCTCAACCGGAACGTCATACCGACCCGGGGACAACTTTCGATGAAAATTTGCGGAAGTTTGTGCGCGAAACGCGTGCCAAGGGAGGAATTCCCGTTTTGTTTAACTCAATCGTGCGCCGGAATTTTGGCGTGAATCCGGATGCTGTGGCTGCCGACGATATCCGTCCGGAAAAAGATGAGGCTGTGGTGGAAGGAGATACGCTGGTAGATACTCACGGAAAATATCTGGATTCTCCGCGTAATGTGGCAAAAGAAATGGATGTCTGCTTTATCGATTTGAACAAGGCCACCAAGCAGTTGGTAGAGTCTTACGGAGTTGAGGGGTCTAAAAAGCTTTTCATGTGGATTCCTGCCGGAACATGCGCCGCTTGTCCTAAAGGACGTGAGGATAATACTCATTTAAATGTATATGGTGCGCGCAAGGTGGCGGCACTGGCTGCCGAGGCTGTTCAGAAACAGTTGCCGGAACTGGGAAAATACGTACGTTTTTACGACTATGTAGTGGCAAAAGATGGTAGTGGTGACTTCCTGACTGTACAGGAAGCTATCAATGCGGTTCCCGATTTCCGCAAGAATAAGCGGACAACTATTCTGGTACGTAAGGGAGAATACAAGGAGCGTGTGATTATTCCGGCATCGAAAATCAATATCTCGCTGATAGGCGAGAACGGAGCTGTGCTGACGGATGATGCATATGCTTCGAAGAAGAACTGCTTCGGTGAAGAAATGTCTACTTCCGGTTCATCGACTGTATATATTTATGCTCCCGATTTTTATGCGGAGAACATAACCTTTGCCAATACAGCGGGGCGGGTAGGACAGGCAGTAGCTTGTTTTGTTGCTGGCGACCGGGCTTATTTCAAGAACTGCCGCTTCCTGGGAAATCAGGATACGCTGTATACGTACGGAAAAAACAGTCGTCAGTATTACGAAGGGTGCTATATAGAGGGGACGGTCGACTTTATCTTTGGCTGGTCTACCGCTTTGTTTAAAGATTGTACTATCCATAGTCTGGGAAATGGTTATGTTACTGCCCCTTCTACGGATAAAGGGAAAAAATACGGATATGTATTTTGGAACTGCCGCCTGACGGGAGCCGACGAAGCGAAAGAGGTTTATCTGTCGCGTCCGTGGCGTCCGTATGCGCAGGCTGTCTTTATCCGCTGTGAGCTGGGCAAGCATATTTTGCCTGTCGGCTGGAACAACTGGGGAAAGAAATCGAATGAGTCGACTGTCTTTTATGCCGAATATCAGAATACCGGAGCCGGTGCGGCAACTGCTGAACGTGCGTCTTATGGCAGACAGTTGAAGGATATTTCTGCTTATCAGCCGGAAGAAGTTCTGAAGGGAGATGACGGCTGGAATCCGGTTGCCGATGGTAATGCCTTACTGACTAACTTGAAGCGATAAGTTTTACTTATCTTTTTCAGAAAAACGTGGTGATGAATGAATTGGTTTCTCACCACGTTTCAGTTAAAACGTCGAGACGTTTTTTTATTTTTTGTACAAAAAACAAAAAAGTTTGTACAAAAAATAACACGGACTTGCGCAGGCCTTTTTTAAACTTGCGCAAGTCCGTGTTGTTATATCAGCAGAAATCAGTCTTTGATGCCGAACAGCCAGCGGAAGAAGCGTACAAAGATGTTTCGTTTCTTAGGTTTCTCGGCTGGAGTGTCAGGAGCCGGTTTAAGAGCTGTCGAATCATTCTTCAGTAAGATGGAGTCATTTAGAGCCGTCAGGCTGTCACCTTTCAGCAACAGTGAATCGGGTTTCAGCAGCAGTGAGTCCGTTCGTAACGAATCGCCCGGCAGAATCATCCGTTTCAGAGAGTCGGTTGCCAGTGAATCGGTGCGAAGGCTATCCTTAGGCGTAGCTGCCGGCTTGGCTGGAACAGCCGGCTTTTGGGGAGCCGGTTTAGGCTGTTCTATCTTAAACTGTACCGGAACGGAATATTTGCAACGTACTCTCATGCCGTTTTCGCGTGCGGGAATCCAGTTGGGCATCTGGCGGATAGCCGTCAAGGCAGCCGAATCCATATCAGCCCGCAGGCTGCGTACGATGGTAGGATAGGTGATTTCTCCATCTTTTTCTACCACAAATTGTACAGCCACTACGCCTTCCAGTTTTTCTTTCTTTGCCTGAGGAGGATATACCAGCTTGCGTTTTAGATAATTGATAAAGGCTTTCATCCCTCCGGGATATTCGGGCATATGTTCTACAACCGAATAAATGCGTGTGGAGTTCTTGCGATACATGATGATGGTATACGGTTCTTCCGGACGTTCCAGAAAGGTATTGATGTTCAATGAGCGGTTTTCCATACCCTCTACACGTACTGTAATGGGGTGGTTATAGTCGGCATCGATGTGGAACAAACCTATTTCATCGCTCAGAACCCGGCGTCCCGTTCCCTGAATGCTGACGACGGCTCCCTGTATTGGCTTCATCGATGCATCTTTGACAAAGCCTTCTATGGGAAAGGTCTTATTGCTCTGCTTGAATGATGCAATATCTTCTGCACTGTCCAGATACAGCGTCTTGATGGTTTCTGTATCTTTTAGCAGAAAAGAAGCTACTGCGGTTGTTTCATCTCCGGGAAAATAAATATTGGCGAGCCGGTTGTATGCCTCTTCTATTTCGTAACGAAAGGTGATTACTCCTTGGTCGTTCGACAGATATTTCTCGCTTCTGCCGTTTATTTTCAATATCATTCCGCGTTGAGGCTCTCCGCTGGATTTCAGAATGGTGATGCGAAATTCCGTCCCTTTCTCCTGACCGTATACGAACTGAGGAAGAATCAGCACGAAACAGCATAGGAAAAAAAGAAACGTATGCAGTCTTTGAGTAGAATTCATAATTCAGTATATCTAAATAAAACGGTTGCAAAGCTACAAGTATTCTGCTGCATTTCAAAGTTTCTAAAGTAAATAAATGGAGGAGACGGATGGCTAACTTGCTGTTTTATTTGTAAATATACCGAAATGTCGTATATTTGTACTTTAATCACACCTTTATACTTAATAATTTATGTTAATCGATTTACTTCAATCATCTTACTTTTCTGTTTTCTTGATTGTAGCTTTGGGGTTTATGTTGGGACGCATTAAGGTGGCAGGGCTGTCACTCGACGTATCTGCCGTGATTTTTATCGCTTTGGCGTTCGGACATTGGGGCGTTTCCATACCGAAGGAGCTGGGCAACTTTGGTTTGGTGTTGTTTATCTTTACTATTGGTATTCAGGCGGGACCTGGTTTTTTTCACTCTTTCCGTAGCAAGGGAAAAACATTGATACTGATTACGTTGCTGATTGTTGCCTCTGCCTGTCTGACAGGCGTAGGTCTGAAATATTTATTCGATATTGATACGCCGAGTCTGGTAGGACTGATAGCCGGAGCGTTGACCAGTACACCGGGACTTGCCGTAGCCATCGACAGCACTCAATCGCCACTGGCATCCATCGCTTATGGTATTGCTTATCCGTTTGGCGTGATTGGCGTTATTTTATTTGTCAAGCTTTTGCCTAAAATACTGCATGTCGATTTGGAGCAGGAGGCGCGGCGTCTGGAGAAAGAACGGCGCAGCCAGTTCCCGGAGTTGGGAACTTGTTTGTTTCGGGTTACCAATCCTACGGTCATAGGCCGTACACTGATGCAACTCAATATCCGTGTGATGACGGGAGCAGTCATTTCTCGTTTGAAACGTGGCGAGGAGATTATTATTCCCAAAGCGCATACGATTCTGGAAGAAGGAGATTATGTGCAGGCAGTGGGAAGTGAAGATTCGCTGAATAATCTGGCGTTGATGCTGGGAATCCGCGAGGAAGGAGAATTGCCGCTAAGTCATACGCAGAGTATTGAATCGTTGCTGCTGACCAAAAAGGATATGATAGGCAAGCAGTTGTGCGACTTGAACTTGCAGCGTAACTTCGGGTGTACGGTTACTCGCGTACGTCGAAGCGGAATTGACCTCTCGCCTTCTCCGGACTTGGAACTGCGTTTTGGCGACAAGCTGATGATAGTGGGCGAAAAGGAAGGTATTCAGGCTGTAGCACGTCTGATAGGAAACGATGCAAAAAAACTTTCGGATACGGATTTCTTCCCGATAGCGATGGGTATTGTGCTGGGTGTTTTGTTCGGTAAACTGAATATCTCGTTTGGGGGAGGCATGTCTTTCTCTCCGGGACTGACGGGGGGTATCTTGATGATGGCACTTTTCCTGAGTGCTGTAGGCAAAACGGGACCTATTATCTGGTCGATGTCCGGACCGGCCAATCAGTTGCTTCGCCAGTTGGGCTTGCTGCTGTTTCTTGCCGAAGTAGGAACTTCTGCTGGAAAAACGCTGGTTTCCACTTTTCAGGAGAGCGGATTTTTGTTGTTTGGCGTAGGCGCAGCCATAACATTAGTTCCTATGTTGCTGGCGGCTCTCGTTGGAAGGCTGGTATTTAAGATAAGTATGCTCGATTTGCTGGGAACAATTACCGGAGGTATGACCAGTACTCCTGGTCTGGCTGCTGCCGACTCGATGACAGACAGTAATATTCCGGGAGTAGCTTATGCTACTGTGTACCCGATTGCAATGGTATTCCTCATCTTGTTTATACAGGTCATTGCCCTGACTGTACTTTAAAGCTGCAGACAGCCGTAGAAAGAAGCAGATGGTATTTCCGGCTTCTCTCTGCGGCTGTCTGTTTGTTATTGCTTGCCTTTGCCGAATGACCGGTATTCGAGCGGGGTAAATCCGGTGTTTTTTTTGAACAGGTTAGAAAAGTGCTCGGTAGATGTGTAACCTAACATGAAGCAGATTTCCTTTACCGGCGAAGTGGTATTGATCAGCATTTGTTTGGCTTTACGCAACTTTAATTCTTGAAAATATTTGGCAGGTGAATATCCTGTGTATTCCTTAAACATTTTTCTAAACCACGAATAACTTATATTCAACTTTTCTGCCAGTTCTTCCGGATCTATTTCCTTGCATACATTTTCGTTCATGATTATTTTTGCCTGTTCCATTCTCTCGGCAACATTGTCTTTTTCGAACTCTTTGTTCTTCGAAATAGACAGTATCATTCCGATAATGTGCAGCAGGATGCCCGAGAGGTATTGCTGGGATGCGGTCTTGTCTGCTTCCGATACTTCCAGTGCCTGTGAGAAAAGTGCGGCAAGACCTTCGTTGAGCCCTATTTCCAGAACTTGTTCTTCTTTTGAAAGAAAACCATTTTTTATCAGCTGATCGATGAAGTTTCCTTCAAAGCCTATGTAATATTCATTCCATCCGGTAGCTGTATCCGGACTGTAAGTATGCCACTGGCCGGGAAACAAGACTATAAGATTCCCTTTCCCGATATTCCGTTCCGGCGTATCGTCCGAAGCAAAGGTGCCTTTTCCCTTAGTGATGTAAAGTAATTGGTATTCGTGCAGGGTGCGTCCCTTCTGAACGTTGAACATATATCCTGAAGGATGTTCCTTTATGGGGTAGGGGGAGTGGGGAAGGATGGACTGAAATCCTACGGTATTGACCCACAATCCGAATTTTCTGTCTTTTTCGTTTACTATCAGATATTTGAATTCTGACTCTAAATCGTTGTATGATCGTGTCATTTTCTGTTTTTCATAAGAGTATTATCTGTTAACAAAAATACAAATTTTGATTTAAATGTAACTGGTTGTCGTAGGTCTGTTAGAATTATTTATGAAACATGTTTGGTCAGTTATCAAAAAAGACCAGAGGGTGAGTCTGGGCAGACTCTCCTTCTGGTCTTTAAACTGATTATGTGATATTAGTAGGCTTGTGATACAATTCCTCAATATCTTCTGCCTGTCATTGCTCCGGCATTTGCATGTATCATCGTTTCCTTTTCATTTCGGTAAATGGAACGCAACAGATATTTCTTTCATTTGTTCCTGACTCATGCCGTCGGGTTCAAATCCCATATTCTTGGCTGCAATGTAGATTAAGGCTGATTTATTCAGTACATCTACCTGATCGAACGCTGCCATGATATCAGTATCCACAGCAAAGACTCCATGTTTTTCCCACATTACTACATCGTAATCGCTCAGTTCGTCAATGGTAGCTGTGGCAAGCTCTACGGAACTTGGTAATTTATAAGGCACCATTCCTAAGCCTCTCGGGCAGAATGCCTTTGTTTCTGGTATCATGCTCCATAATAAATTGGAAGCATAATCTTTTTCCATGAACTTCTTGTTGTGTGTCATAGCTACCAGTTCGATGGGATGAGTATGCAGAGAAGCTTTATAATTCGAACCTTTTGAGATGAGATAATTGTGTACACTCAAGTGAGAAGGCAATTCTGAGGTCGGATTTACCGGCTGGTCGGCAATGATGACATAGCTTGCACAGTCGTCCAAAATGCGGATGACCGAGCCGTTTGCCATCGGATCGCGTGCAAGGTCGCGCATGCGCTTGTTGGTCCCTTTACAGTAAAAGTAACAACCCTTCAGGTAAGGCAGGGTAGCTCCGATGGGAGTTGCTGCGCTGATGGCGGGCATTGCCTTTATTGCATCGTCAACATATTCTGTAACGTTGATGGTAATATTTCCTCCGTTGCGCTCAGCCCATCCTTTTTGCCATAAATAACCGGCAACTTCGGCTACTTTGTTAATTTCGGCTGCCAGCGCCGGACGGTTATTCAAAATAGATTCCATGTTTATATATCGTTAAAATTGATGATAAAGTTTATATCTCAGGCTTGTGCCATTGCCACTACGATGATGGAAGCAATCAGTACGGCAAGACCGAGTATAAGTATTCCTATGGTACTGGCACTGCATCCTTTCCATTCTTTCAGCAGGATTCCCCATACATTGCTGAAAGTAACATTCAGCGACATGAGTATGCTCCATGAAAAAGCAAGTAATACCGGACTTTCTGTGAGGAAGCTTTTACCCATTTCCAAGCCGAAGAATTGTGAATACCATAAGACTCCTGCCAGTGCACAATATAGTATATTATTGGTAAAGGTACTTGTGCTTACTGATAAATATTCTTTTCCGGTCTTGTTTTTCAGGTTCTGCTGTATGCAGTATGCTGCATTGGTACAGAATCCGCCTAAAGTAACCAGAAAGATGACCGGCAGGCCGGCATACAAAGCGTCTGTCCCTTTTGCAAGAGCTGCTTCCTTTATAGGGGTTCCTGCATCTAGTCCTAAGGCGAAGCAGGCACTCATGATTCCGGCAAGCAGAGCAACCAGCAAGCCTTTTGTCAGGGCGAAATCTTTTACCGCTGCTTTCTTTTCTTCTTCACTCATGTTTTTGGAACGCAGACTGCCTGCATATCCGATGACGGCAATGCCGGCCAGAGTGATACAGACCCCGATGAGCAGCATAAGACCTTCTCCATGGAATAAGTCTGTTCCGCCGAACAAGGCAGGAAACAACGTTCCGAAGGCGGCACATGTGCCTAATGAAATGCTTTGTCCCAAGGCAACTCCCAGGTAGCGCATGCTCAGGCCGAATGTTAAACCTCCTACCCCCCATAATATTCCATATATAATGGCAGACAAAGCTCCTCCGCTGTTCCATAGTTCCGGAAGCGTACTTCCGGAAGGAACCGCCAGCAATGCTCCCAGCAAAGGAAATACAAGCCATGCGAAAACTCCTTGTATCAGCCAGAAACTTTCCCATGACCAGTTCTTTACTTTGTTGATTGGTACATACGAACTGCTTTGTCCGAAACTGCCTATGGCAATAATTAGCAAACCTATCAGCGTATTCATAAAGAGTATGATTGTTTTTTATCCGATTTTACTTTATTTGTATAAACCAGATATCATCCGCAGGTACAGGACCTTTGGACAATATCTGTATCAAGATTTAGCAACGTTTTGATGTAACTTCTGCTTCGTATTTTTCTATATCGGGAATATATTCTTCACCTACAGGGACGTTATTCTTCAAGCAGAACATATCCCATACTGCATTCCATGGCAATACTTTGGCTTCTTCCAGTAAAGCAAGGCGTTCGAACAACTGATTGTTGGCTTCGTATTCACGGAGTTTTGCCGTTGGCTCAAGTAATGCACGTAACATTGACTTCTGAGTGGCACGTGCTCCGATGACGTAAGCACCGATACGGTTGATGCTTGCATCGAAAAAGTCTAAGCCGATATGTACGCGGTCGAGCGCATTGCAACGAACAATTTCCTGACATAAGTCTAATGTTTCATCGTTCATGATTGTAACGTGGTCGCTGTCCCAGCGTACCGGACGGCTGACGTGCAGCATGATTTCCGGAACATACAGTAACAGTGACGACAATTTGTCGGCAACGCTTTCTGTCGGATGGAAGTGTCCCATATCGAGTGTAATCATTTTCTGGCGGCTGACTCCGTAGCCGATGTAGAAATCATTTGAACCTACTGTATAACTTTCCAGACCAATGCCGAATACTTTCGACTCGATGCAGTCTTTCATGTTTTTATATTCGGTGGCAAAAATGCGGTCGAGCGAATCTTTCAGCAGTTCACGATACAGCATACGGTTGACAGTAATGTCTTTACTTCCATCGTGTACCCATACATTCATGATACAAGGATCGTTCTGGCGTTTTCCCATTTCTTCGGCAATGGCACGACATCGGATGGTATGCTCAACCCAGAAATCGCGGATTGCCTTGTCCGGATTGGCTAAAGAAAGATTTCCGCTTTTGGGATGCGAGAAAGATGTTGAGTTGAAATCAAGTTTCATCTTGTTTTCTGCTGCCCACTGTATCCAGCTTTCAAAGTATGAAGCATCCACTTGGTCACGGTCGACGAACTTTCCCTGAAAATCTCCATAGATTTCGTGAAGGTTCAGACGGTGTGTGCCTGGCAGATAGGATGCCGCCTTTAGTACATCCTGGCGCACTTCGTCGATGTTACGTGCTTTTCCCGGATAGTTTCCCGTAGCTTGAATTCCTCCACTGAGTGAGCCATTTGATTCAAATCCGGCAACATCATCTGCCTGCCAGCAGTGTAAGGATAACGAAATTTTCTGTAGTGTATCCAGAGCTTTGTTTACATCTACTCCTATAGCTGCGTAGCGTTCTTTGGCTATCTCATACGCTTTGGTAATTAATTCCTCTTTCATGATAGGTGTGTTTAGGTTAATTGATAGATTATTGAGTAATTGTTTTAAACTGAAGATAAGCGACATCCCATGTATCCTTATGCTCTGGGAGGAATGTCTTTAGGTGTGTTGCGCGACTTAAGAACTGACGCATGGAGGCAATGTTGGTGGCTTTGCCTGCTGCTACGGCTTGAACCATGATGTTTCCTATTGCAGTCGCTTCCGAAGGACCGGCTACGACTGGCATGCCGATTGCATTTGCTGTCCATTGGTTCAGCAGGTCGTTGCGGCTTCCTCCTCCGATGACATGAAGTACTTCTATCGGGTAGGGTGACAGGCGTTGCAGGTTTTCGAGGACTTGCCGGTAACGCAATGCCAGACTTTCGAATATGCAACGGATTAACTGCCCGCGTGTTTCAATGGCAGGCTGGTTATGATCGGTACAGTATTTTTTGATAGCCTCTTCCATGTTCGACGGATTGGCAAAGGTGTCGTCGTCTGGATAAATTAAATTTCGGAAAGGTTCACTGGCATTGGCTTCGGCTATCAGGGTTGAGTATGAAGTTTCTCCCCAGTTGATGCGGCAACGCTCCAGCAGCCACATGCCACAAATATTTTTCAGCAGGCGGATGGTTCCGTCAACTCCTCCTTCGTTGGTAAAGTTTAGTGCTTCTGTTTCGGCTGTAATGACAGGTGCCTGAGTTTCAATTCCCATCAGTGACCATGTGCCGCTGCTTAAATAAGCAAAATTATTGTTTGTCGCAGGTACTGCTGCAACGGCAGAAGCAGTGTCGTGTCCTGCTACAGCTATGACAGGGATAGCTCCCAGTCCCGTCTGATGTTGTAGTTCTTCTGTTAGAGTCCCTATTTTTTCTCCCGGATAAACAAAGCGTCCGAAATGTTTTTCACTCAATCCGATGCTTTTAAGTAACAGAGGTTCAAGTCGACGTGTCTGTGCATTGACCAGTTGGGCGGTCGAAGCGATGGTGTATTCTGTAATCATTTCTCCTGTTAGCATGTAACTGAGGGCATCTGGCATGAACAAGATTTTGTCGGCCTGTTCTAAGGCACTGTCATTGTTTCTACGTAATGTATCAAGTTGGAACAGAGAATTGAAGTTCATAACCTGAATGCCTGTACATTTATATACCTTATTTCTGGATATACGCTGAAAGTATTTTTCAGGTGCTCCTGTTGTATGTGGATCGCGGTATGAATATGGTTGTCGCAGTAATCCTCCATCTTTTCCGATGCAGACAAAATCGACTCCCCATGTATCTATGCCGACAGACGTTATTTCTACATCTTTTTTTCGGCCAACTATCTTCAGACCTTCTACAATGTTCCGGTAGAGTTCGTATATATCCCAGTAATAATGTCCTCCTGTTTCTATCAGGTAATTGGGAAATCGGTTGATCTCTTCTGTTTCCAATCCTTGTGGTGTGAAATATCCTAATATCGTGCGTCCGCTGGTTGCGCCCAGGTCGACTGCAAAAAAGCATTTTGTCATAGCTTTAATTTGGTTTTATGTTTTTCAAGTTTAGATATTGCAAATGTAGTTCTTTAGCCAATGACGAAATTGCTGTTTTTGATTTAACGACTGACTTATTTGATTTATTTGATTGAAAAATTACTTGATAGGGGATGTTTGCTGCCTGTGAGGATAAAATCATTCCTAAACAATCTCTTACTGTTAATAAATGTTGTTTATTCTTTGCTTGCTTTTGTTTTGAATTTTGGTTTGCTATTTTTGCCTTGATAACTTGATAAATCTATCCGATGTTGATAAGGTGAAAATCTTTTCAAGGTTATCAGCCTTTTCTTTTGTTATTGTTATTGACTATAAATCATTCAGTCGCTATGAAAAAGACAATTTTGATATTTGTATTAAATATTGTAATAGGGTGCCTGTGTCGGGCTCAGTTGCCGGAACGCAACGTCGTGAATATTGAGAAATATAAGGAGATTTGCAAAACACATATATATAAGGAGATGAAAGGCATGTATCGTCAGGCTGGAGGCTCTTTACGATTTCCTTTTTTGGCTCCGGGAAGTAGTCAGTATCTGGATATGTTATGGGATTGGGATTCGTGGCTTAGCGATGTTGCTCTGCGTCAAATTTTATCGGATAAGGGAACCGAGGCTGATAAAAGGGAAGCTTTGGCTTATGAGCAAGGATGTGTACTGAATTCATTGAGTTATGGAGGAATGGATGGCTGGATTCCTATCTGGATAGAGCGTAATGCTCCGAGCCGTGAAGATATGTTGAAAAAGCGAAATCCGTGGAAAACTAATATGCATAAGCCTACGCTTGCCCAGCATGCTGCCTTTATCGTAAAAAATATGGGTGGAGATGCTGAATGGTTACGGGAAGATTTTTATACACTACAGGCTTTTGTTTCCAAATATCTTAATTTCCACCGGCATAAAGCAACTGGACTTATTTATTGGGAAACCGACGAGGCTATCGGAGTAGACAATGATCCGAGTACTTTTTATCGCCCTCATGAAAGTTCGGGATCTATATTTCTGAATTGTTTAATGTACAAGGAGCTTCTGGCAATGGCTTACCTGTCCGATTGTTTGAACCTGAAAGATATTTCAACTTTCTTTCAAAAGGAGGCAGATACCTTAAAAAATAATATTCAGAAACATTGCTGGGATGCGCGTGACCGCTTTTATTATAGTGTAGACTTCAATCTCCTTCCAGTAGAAAAGCCCGACATCGAAGGATTGTATCCGGGGGATTTATACTTGCATGTAGGACAACCCAGAACTTACGACTGCCTGATTCAACGATTTAGCGTATGGAGTGGTTTTATGGCAATGTGGGCTAAAGTTGCGACGCCGGAACAAGCCCGGCAAATGGTGCAGATACATTTTTGTGATACCACTTCGTTTAACGCTCCTGCTGGCATTCGTACACTTTCTCCGCTGGAAAAAATGTACGATGTACGTGCCAGCGGTAATCCGTCTTCATGGGCCGGACCTGTTTGGATTAACGTGAATTATCTTGTTTTCCGTGGCTTATTGGAATATGGCTATGAGAAAGAAGCACGTGAAGTTGCAGAGAAGACCGTATTGTTGTTGGGACGTGATTTCGAACGCTTCGGGGCATTGCATGAATACTATCTGCCCGATAATGGAGAGCCGGTACTGAATAAGGGATTTCAAAACTGGAATTTTCTGGTCTTGAATATGATTGCCTGGATGGAAGGGCGTCCGGTGGTAACTGAATTCTGATAGAATACTTGAACAATAAAACACGCAAAATGAAAACAAAATTTGTAACCTTGCTTGCTTCGGTGGGGATGTGTGCTTCATTGGAGGCACAGACCTGGATATGGTATCCGGGAGATTATGAAATATGGTTGGGCAACCAGATGAACAACCGTCGTACGGAAAGAGGAGCTTTTTTCCCTCCTTTCTGGAAAACAGACAGTCACTATGTGGTTGTTGAATTCAGTAAAGAGGTTGACTTACCTGTCGCCGAAACGATACGGTTGAGTGTGGAAGGCAGATACAACGTCAAACTGGACGGCAAATTACAGTTTGGCATGCCCGAAAGACTGACAATTCCGTCAGGAAAGCACAAAATCAATATCAAGGTATGGAACCAGATTACTCCTCCGTCTATTTATATTGACGGACAAACGATTAAGAGTGATGCAAGCTGGAAGGTGACGTACGAAGATAAGGAATGGATAGATGAAAGCGGGAAGGCCAGTGATACCTCGGCTACCGTGTACATGGATGCGGGTAGCTGGAATTTTGATTCTGAAGAAAAACGACCTTCTATGTTTCGTTTACCCTGCAAGCCGTTGCAGGCCGTTTCGTCAACTTCTGTGGAAAAAGGTGTTCTTTATGATTTTGGAAGGGAAACTTTCGGGTATCTTGACTTTTGGGAAATGAAAGGAAAAGGAGAGGTGCGGATTTATTATGGTGAAAGCAAAGAAGAAGCCTTGGATACTGCACGGTGTGAAACCATGGATATATTATCGGTTGAGAACGGAAAAGTAACCGACCGTGCACTTTGTACGACCCGAAGTCTGGCAGACGGACATTATACGATGGAGAGCAATAAAGCCTTTCGTTATGTTTACGTGGTATGCGATAGTCAGGCTTCCATCGGAAAGGTTACAATGCAATATGAATATATGCCCGAAAACTATCGGGGAAGTTTCCAGTGTGATAATGATTTGTTGAATAAAATCTGGGAGATAGGCGCTTACACAATGCATCTTACCACCCGTGAGTTCTTCATCGACGGTATCAAGCGTGACCGTTGGGTATGGAGTGGAGATGCTATTCAGAGCTATTTGATGAACTATTACCTGTTCTTCGATTCGGAAACAGTGAAGCGTACCATCTGGCAGTTAAGGGGAAAGGATCCGGTAACCTCCCATATCAATACCATTATGGATTATACTTTTTATTGGTTCCTGAGTGTGTATGATTATTATATGTATACAGGAGACAAGAGTTTTGTCGGACAACTTTATCCTCGGATGAAGTCGCTGATGGAATATGTACTGGGACGTACCGACAATGACGGTATGGTACAGGGAATGACAGGCGACTGGGTGTTTGTCGATTGGGCGGATGGTTATCTCGACAAGAAAGGACAGTTGGCGTTCGAACAGGTACTTTTCTGCAAAAGTCTGGAAACAATGGCACTTTGTGCTCGCCTTGCCGGCGAAGACCGGGATGTCAAGCTGTATGAGGAATTGGCTTCTTCCTTACGGAAAAAACTGGAGCCGGCGTTCTGGAGTGAGGATGCAAAAGCGTTGGTGCACAATCGCATCGGAGGAAAGCAAAGCAGTACCGTGACACGTTATGCCAATATGTTTGCCGTATTCTATAATTATCTTTCAGAAGAAAAACAACAGCTCATCAAACAAAGCGTGTTGCTGAACGATAGTATCCTGAAAATTACAACTCCGTATATGCGCTTTTATGAGCTGGAAGCTCTGTGTGCACTGGGCGAGCAGGAGCAGGTTATGGAAGAAATGCTGGCTTACTGGGGAGGTATGCTGAAAGAAGGAGCTACATCATTCTGGGAAAAATATAATCCAGACGAGAAAGGTACAGAACATCTTGCCATGTATGGACGCCCGTACGGGAAGAGTCTTTGTCATGCATGGGGAGCCAGTCCTGTATATTTGCTGGGAAAATATTATTTAGGAGTGAAGCCGGTAAAACCCGGATATGAGGAATATGCTGTAACTCCCGTATTGGGCGGCTTGAAATGGATGAAGGGAAGTGTTCCGGTTCCAGGAGGAGAAATTACTGTTTATATGGATCGGAAGACAATTCGCCTGAAAGCCGACCGGGGCAAAGGTTATCTGTATGTTTCTGCCCGGAAGCAACCTCGGGCGTCGGTGGGTGAATTTCAGAAGATATCCGAAGGAAAATATCGCTTGTGGATAGATAGCAATGAGGAAATAACAGTACGTTATTGAAAAACATCATATACATTTGTACAGAATACTTATATTTATCTCAATATTATAATTTTTTAATCGCAACAAGATGAAATACTGGACAAAACTGGCAGGAATCGTTTTATCGTGTCTTGCCGTAGCATCGACGATGAATGCGCAACTGCCGTGGAAAAACGGCAAGTTGGAAGTATCTGCCGAAGGGCGTTATCTGAAGCATCAGAACGGACAACCATTTTTCTGGCTGGGAGATACCGGCTGGCTGATGCCGCAAAGACTGGACCGCGAAGAGGTGGCTTTTTATCTGGATAACTGTAGTCGTGCCGGATTCAATGTGGTACAGATACAGACATTGAACGGGGTTCCTTCCATGAACGTGTACGGGCAGTACTCCATGACGGACGGATTTGATTTTACTCATATTGACAAAGAAGGTGTATATGGCTATTGGGATCATATGGATTACATTGTCCGTACAGCCGAAAGCAAAGGTATATATATTGGCATGGTATGTATCTGGGGAGGATTGGTGAAAGGTGGTAAGATGGATGTGAAGGAAGCAAAAGCTTACGGAACGTTCCTTGCCGAAAGATATAAGGATAATCCGAACATCGTATGGATAATCGGAGGGGATATACGTGGAGATGTAAAAACAGAAGTATGGGAAACACTGGCACGTACCATTCGCTCCATCGACAAAAATCACTTGATGACGTTCCACCCGTTTGGTCGGACTATGTCTGCTACCTGGTTCAATGATGCCGACTGGCTCGACTTTAATATGTTTCAGAGTGGGCATCGCCGCTACGGACAGACGAAAGGTGACGGAGATAACCTGGCCGACAGTAATGTGGCAGAAGACAACTGGCGTTATGTAGAAGCAAGTCTTTCCAAGAAGCCGATGAAGCCGGTCCTGGATGCCGAACCCAGCTATGAAGGTATTCCACACGGGCTGCATAATCCGAAAGAATGTCGCTGGACGGCAGATGATGTACGTCGTTATGCATATTGGTCGGTCTTTGCCGGTTCCTTCGGACATACTTATGGCAATAATTCCATCATGCAGTTTTACCGTGAAGGATATGCACCGGCATATGGAGCTCAGGAAACATGGCAAGAAGCCTTGAAGGATGAAGGCTTTAATCAGATGAAATATCTGAAGGAGCTGATACTTCGTTTCCCGTTCTTTGAACGTGTTCCCGACCAGAGTGTGATAGCCGGCACAAACGGAGAGCGTTATGACCGGGCGATTGCTACACGGGGTAGTGACTATTTGCTGGTTTATAACTACAGTGCACGTCCCATGCAGATTGATTTGACTAAAATAAGTGGGGACAGGAAAAAGGCATGGTGGTTCAATCCGCAGAATGGAACGATGAAATATATCGGTGAATTTGACAATAAGGTAACAGCGTTTCAATACGATGCTCCTTACATGCGGGGAGAAGATCGTGTACTGGTCGTGACGGATGCCTCGAAAAATTACGTGAAAGAGTAATCGGATTCTGTTGAAAAGATGCCCTTTACCTTTATTCATTTTCTCTTATCCTGACGGATGAAATGAGGGGATGAAAAGGTGAAGGGCATCTTTATTTATATCTCTCGGCAGATATGGAAAAAAACGTCTTGATCTTTCGAAATAATTTGTACAAAGAAAAATTTTTTTTGTACAAAAATTATCTCGAATGTGACGAGGTAATTTTAAAGTCCCTGCTTATAGCTTTGATAAGAAGCGCTCGCGGTCTACAATATAACGAATATGTATGCCTTCGCCGATTATGCCTTTTGGGTCGGAAGCAGAAACTTTAAAAGTGAGTTTTCTGCCTTCTGCCTCTTCCAGTAGGGCTGTAGCCGATATTTCTTCGCCAAGTCCCGAGGGTTTGATGTGTGATGTCTGAATCATGGCTCCTACCGTTGTGGAACCTTCCGGCAGGTATGGCTTGACGGCATTCATAGCGGCATTTTCCATGAGTGCCACCAAAGCGGGAGTAGCGAACACTTCCATGTCGCCCGATCCTATGGTTAAAGCTGTATTTCCTTTGCAGACAGTTGTCTTGGATGTATAAGTTAATCCTTTTTCCATAATGTCTTTTTTCTTATTTAATGGTTGTACTTAAGTCGTTTCCCGACGGACGCTGGAATATTCTCAGACCGAATTCGGGAATTATGGCAAGAATATGATCGAAAATCTCACCTTGTATCTGTTCATATTCGGGCCAGATGGTGGTATTCGTAAAGCAATATATTTCCAGAGGTAATCCTTCGGAAGTAGGTTGCATCTGACGGACCATAATCATTAGTTCTTTGTGGGTACGGGGATGTCCCTTCAGGTAGCTCTGAAGATAATTACGGAAAACATGAAGATTTACTACTTGTGCTTCAGGCTTGGCCTGTGTTTCGTCTATCCATCCGCGTGAGGCAAATAATTGTTTTTCTTTTTCGGGACAGAAATGTACGGTTGTCATGTCGATAAATACCGAACGCTTGATACGTCGTCCTCCGGTTTCACGCATTCCCCGCCAGTTCTGAAACGAATCGCTGACCAGTGCGTAGGGAGGGATGGTGGTAATCGTCTTGTCGAAATTGCGTACCTTGACGGTAGTCAGTGAAACTTCCAGCACATCACCGTCTGCTCCGTACTTGGGCATGGTGATCCAGTCGCCCGGACGAAGCATGTCGTTGGCCGAAAGCTGTACGCCTGCTACCAGTCCCAGTATACTGTCTTTAAAAATCAACATCAGGACGGCAGCCGAAGCTCCCAGTCCGGCAAGGATGGTTGCCGCATTCTGGTCGATGAGGATGCTGATAATTAATATGATTCCTATTCCGATAGCAATCAGGTTAATCATCTGGTAGATTCCTTTTAGCGGACGGTTGCGCAGGGTTTCGTGCTCGTTGGAAATCTCATATAGTGAATTCAGGAACGAATTGACAAGGAGAAGGGTTGTGATGACCAAGTAAATAAGACAGATCTTCAGTAGTATATGCAGTACTTGAGGCACATTGCTGAATACAAAGGGCAGCAGCAGATAAAGCATGATGGGAGGAATCATGCGGCAGAAACTGGTCATCATTCTTTCATTGAACAAGTAGTCGTCCCACGTAGCCTTTGTGCGAGATGTGATTTTGTGCACTGCGGGTATAACCAGGTGCCTGAATAGTTTGGTCATGATATATGAAATCAGCAGGATGAGTACTACGAGTGTAAGTCGGGTACTCCAGCTGAGGTTTTCTTTGTCAATGCCCATGTCCGATAATTGGCGGGCTACTTCCAGATATAAATCTTCCATGATTTCGGTATTTGTATGTTGTTTCAGGCAAATATACAAAGGTTTTTTCATATATTTATCGGCAAATAATTATAGATTAGGAGAATGTTACATCTTTACCGTTTGTTGTTTTTTATACTCTGTGGCTTGTTGTGCCTGCCGTCGTGTATCCGTGATGATTCGCCTTCTGGGGAGGAAGGGATTCGTCGTGGTGACAGACTGCCCGATTTTTCCGTATTGTTAAGTGACGATACTCGTATATCGACATCCGATTTGGAGGGCGTTGTTTCTGTATTGGTCTTTTTTCATACTTCCTGTCCCGACTGTCAGCAGGAACTTCCGGTAGTACAACGGCTTTACGATTGCTATCGGGATAATCCACAGGTGAAGATATATTGCATCAGCAGGGAAGAGTCTGCTGGTGAAGTTGCTGCATATTGGTTGGCAAACGGTCTGACAATGCCTTATTCTCCTCAGCCGGGTAGGGAGGTATATGACCTGTTTTCCGAGCAAGGTATTCCTCGCGTGTATGTTTCGGACAAGCAGCTTATGGTATATTCCGTTTATTCCGACAGTCCGATTGCTTCGTTCGAACAGTTGCAGGCTGATGTGGAATATTGCCTGAAATAAGGCTGGCTGGTTTTGCACGAACCGAAGCCGGATGTGCATTTTTTTCTTATATCTTTTTGCAAAACAAATGCTTTCATTAATTTTGCCGTCAATTAAACTACTAATACTAATTAATATATTATCTAATGAGCTTGAAAATTGTTGTATTGGCAAAGCAAGTACCTGACACTCGCTGTGTAGGGA
>HF993162.1:7434-18378 GCA_000436795.1 Bacteroides sp. CAG:1076 | reverse complement strand
CGTCCGCAACAAGTTCTCGCACGAGGATCGTCAGTGGGATACGAACTTCTTTACTCAGGGTACATTCAAGAAGGACTTTACACAGTGGTACAGCCTGCTTGCCAATGCGAAATATGCATACGACTACCTGCATTATCTGGCCGACCCCAAGAAAGACGAGTCGCTGATGTATGTCAACAACCATTATTACCAGCAGGAAGTATACACATCGGTAGCCAACCGATTTAATCTGTTTCCGTGGTGGGAGGCAAGTTTTTCGGCAGATTATCAGTTCAACCTGCTGAATGCCGACTTGCGCGACTTTGTGTATCCGCGCCGGCATACGCTGCTGGCATCCATCGCTACGGCCATGCGCTTCAAGCAGGTGGAACTTCAGGCAAGTCTGCTCGAAACGTTTGTACACGATACGAGCTCGGGAACGCCTGCTCCCGACAAGCAGAAGCTTACTCCTTCGTTTTTTGTGTCGTGGAGGCCTTTCCCGCAAAGCGGCCTCAACCTGAGAGGTTTCTACAAACGGATTTTCCGCATGCCTACGCTGAACGACCTGTATTATACGTTTATCGGAAATATCAACCTGGAACCTGAGTTCACTACGCAGTACGACTTAGGATTTACGTACAGCCGTACCTTCAACAATACGTGGCTGCGCTCGCTGGAAGTACAGACGGATGTGTACTACAACGAGGTGGAGAATAAAATCGTGGCCACTCCTACGTCGAATTTCTTCCGCTGGACGATGGTCAATCTGGGAAATGTGGAAATCAGAGGGGTGGACGTGGCGCTTCAGACCGGCTGGAAGATCGGGCGTGACCTGACGGTAAGCAACCGAATCAATTATACGTACCAGCGGGCACAAGACTTTACCGACCCCAAAAGTGAGTTTTACGGAGGACAGATTCCGTACATCCCCTGGCACAGCGGTTCGACCGTGGTGAACCTGCAATGGCGCTCATGGGAGGCAAATTACAGCTTTATCTATACCGGAGAGCGTTATTCTTCGCAGGCCAATATCCCTTATAATTACCAGTTGCCGTGGTATACCAGCGACTTTTCGGTTTCCAAAGGACTGAAAGTGTGGAAGGGGGACCTGAAGCTGACGCTGGAAGTAAACAATTTATTGAACCAGCAGTACGAGGTGGTAGCCTGCTATCCGATGCCCGGCACCAACTTCAAGCTGATTGCCCAATATAACTTTTAATCATTCGGACCATGAACAGATATTATTTTTACCTGACAGCCTGCCTGATTTTGTGCTTCCTGAGCGGATGCCGTCAGGAACTTCCGATGATTCGTTCGGAAGTGGAATATGTCACCCTGCCTTCGGACCCGCAGTCTATCGAGGGATTCTTTCTCGTCAATGAGGGGAATATGGGAAGCAATAAGTGTACGATCGATCATTTTGACGCACGTACGGGAAGCTATTTCCGCAACATTTATCCGGAACGGAACCCTGATGTGGTGAAGGAGCTTGGCGATGTGGGCAACGACATCGGCATTTACGGAAACCGGTTGTATGTGGTAGTGAACTGTTCCAACTTTGTGGAGGTGATGAATGTGCACACGGCAGAGCATATCGGCAGTGTGAGTATTCCCAACTGCCGCTACATTGTTTTCAACGGCGACAAGGCGTATGTCAGCTCGTACGCCGGTCCGGTACAGATTGACCCGAACGCGCGTCCGGGAAAGGTGGTGGAAATCGATCTTGAAACGCTCCAAATCACGCGGGAGGTAGTAGTAGGTTATCAACCGGAGGAAATGGTTATCAACAACGGACGGCTGTATGTGGCCAATTCCGGCGGGTATCGTTTTCCCAATTACGACCGTACCGTTTCGGTAGTCGACCTCCAGTCGTTTCAGGTAGTCAATACGATTGATGTGGCCATCAACCTGCACCGTATGGAAATGGATAAGCAGGGACGCATTTATGTCAGTTCGCGCGGAGACTATTACGGTATCGGCTCCGACATTTATGTCGTCGACTCCCACACGGAAAAAGTAACCGGCAGACTGGGTATTGCCGCCAGTGAAATGTGCATGGACGAGAATCTGCTGTATACCATCAGTACCGAATGGAACTACAATACGGGAAAGAATCAGGTTTCGTACGCCGTTTACGATACGGAGAAGCAGGAAATTATTTCACGCAACTTCATAACCGACGGAACGGAAAAGGAAATCACATTACCTTACGGAATTGCCGTTAATCCGGAAACCAAGGAAATATATGTATGCGACGCCACGAACTATGTCACTCCGGGGTATTTATACTGTTTTTCACCGGCAGGCAAGCTCCAGTGGAAAGTCCGTACCGGCGATATTCCCGCGCATATTGCCTTTTCGACAGAAAGATTTTATTAACCAATACTTAAACCGTTTCAAAAAATGAAAAAGTTCACATTACATCAGGTTCAACTGACGGGCGCCTTGCTTGTCGCACTGGCTGCCGGTGGCTTCACATCGTGCAGCAGTGACAAAAACGAACCGGAAATGCCTGTTACCACAGGCGAAAAAACGCCTTACGTGACGCGTGTCCTCGACTACCGTCCGGCTGTAGGGCAGTTTACCAATCAGCTCCCCGAATATAAGGAAGGAGATACGCAGGAAGATATGAACCGTAAGGCACTGGAAGCTATCGGAAATAATAAAATGGGAATGGTTTCGCTGGGAGGTTTCGGCGGATACATCGTGGTGGGCTTCGACCATACCATCGAAAACAAGGCCGGACTGTGTGACTTCCGTGTACTGGGTAATGCGTTTTATGCCAACGGGGCATCGGAATACGGAAGCTGTGAACCCGGTGTCATTCAGGTATGCTACGACGAAAACCGCAACGGGCTGCCTGACGACGGATGGTACGAAATAGCCGGAAGCTCTTATCCCGACGGAAAGGAAGCGTGGCTTGACCTGTCGGCTCAGGCTGGCAACGATACGAAAACCGTACTGAACTATGAAATAACCTATTACCGTCCCTCAAAGGAACCGGGAGCGCCTACCGAACAGTATATCCGCTGGGAAGACAATCAGGGAGGAAGCGGCTACAAGGCGATGAATGCTACTCACTTGCAATCTTATTTTCCACAATGGGTGAAAGAGGATAAAATAACATTTACGGGGACACGCCTTCCTCAGAACGGAATAGACCAGAGTGGAAAGGGTACGTATTTCGCTCTTTACCGCTTTGCCTACGGCTATGCAGACAATGAACTGAACGATAAGGATGCATCGGCTGTCGATATTGACTGGGCTGTCGACTCCCAAGGTAAGGCAGCCAATCTGCCCGGAATAGATTTCGTCCGTATTCATACAGGAGTAAATCAGGAAAACGGATGGCTGGGCGAATGCTCTACAGAAGTCATGGGAGTGGTCGACTTGCACCTGACCAATGTTACCATAGAAAGCAAAAACATCAAAAACAAATAATCAACCTACTAAAAACTTTTAAGAAATGAAAAAGACCGAATTTATGAAGGCACACTTCCTCTGGGGGCTACTTCTGCTCACTATCAGTCTGTTTGCAGGCAGCTGTAGCAATGATAATAAAGAAACCGTTGCACCGGCTCCGGAATTTGAACTGGTAACTGAAATAGATGCAACGAATCCTGTTTTTATCTCGCCCGACAAAAATTTCAAAATCGAATATAATGCGAAAAACATCAAGTCGGTTGCAACGAACACGCTGCCGGAAGGATGGACTGCCGAAATAGACGAAAGCGGATCATGTATCAACGTAAAAGCAGCGGCCAGCGCTACTTCGAAGGTAAAGCTGACGATTACTGCCACAGGAGAAGATACGCAGAAGGTTTCGAAAGAAGTAACTCTTTGCTGTCTGAACTTCTTCGACGACGTGAACGGTACTTTCGTATTGAATGAAGGAAACATGACAACCGAAAACGGTTCGCTTACGTATATCACTGCCGACGGCTATGTATTTGACGATGCTTACAAGACTGTCAATGGTTCGGAACTGGGAAATGTGGCGCAGGATATGGCTTTCTGCGGCGATAAAATTTACATCATCTCTCAAAATGGAGATGAAAACGCGGTAGGAACCAAATTCGAAAACGACGGTATGCTTATCGTTGTCAATGCAAAGACACTTCAAAAGGAAATGGCTTTCACCAAAAGCGAACTTTCTACCCTCGACTGGCCGACACATGTTGCCGCAATCGATGATGAACATGTCTACATTCGCGATAATAAAGGTATTTACCGCCTTAACACAAAGACTAAGGAACTTACTTTCATAAACGGTACAGACAAGGCTCCCAAAAGCCAGTTTGTGACGATGAATGGAAAGGTGTATACGTATAAAAGCGGACTAATCGGAGGTATTATCGAAATATCTCCCGATAGTGATACGGCAAAAACTACGGAATTTCCTTATAGAGCCGAGGTAAGCATTAATGAGGTTTTCGGCATCCAGCCTGCCGATGACGGGGATATCTGGGTTATGACTTTCGGATTTGGCAAGTCGGCTATAGGAAAGTTCAATCTTGAAAGCAAAAAGATTATCCAGCGTCAGGTCAGTGTCAAACCTTCCGTTGGAAGTGCCGGGGTAGCGTTCGTTGCCAATGGTTCGGATATTTATTATGCTAACGGCACAACAATCTACCGCCTTAAGTTCAATGCCGACGAATCGCTTAAAGCAGAATCGGGACTGGAAGCTGAAGAAAACCTGACTGACATCTCTACGCTGGACGATAACGCCGGACTGCTTTATAACGGACTGGGAGTGCATCCGGTTACCAAAAACGTATATATCAATACAATTAAGTCGTTCGCCTTGTATGCACAAAACACCATCTGGTCTTTCGACTTCAACAACAGTGCAGAAACACCTGTGGCCAAATACGAGAACTATACAAACTTCCCGGCTGGATTTTTCTTTGCTCAAAAAAAATAAAAAATAACTTTTAAACATAGAACAATGAAACATTTGAATCACTTGATAATTCCGGCGTTATGCGGACTCCTGTTTTTTTCCGGATGTTCCAGCAAATCGGACGACCCGGGTACACAACCTCCTTCAACAAATCCTAATCCTCCCGCAGAACTGGGAGGATATGCCAATCCCGACGGAGTATTTATCTTGAACCAGGGAGCACGTACCGAAAACAGTTCACTGACATACATTAATCCCGACGGAAATGTGGAAGAAAAGGTTTATCAGACTGTCAACGGTTCGGCTTTCGGACATCAGGCTCAGGATATGTATATGTACAACGGAAAGCTTTACATTATCAGCAACAATAATGACGACTATAACGGATCGGTAGGCGACGGAACTTTGGTTATCGCCGATGCTGTAACATTGAAACGGGAAAAAGCATTCCAGTTCAGTGATTTGACATACCATAAACCTGAAGGTTCGCTGGACGAAAACGAATATCTTCCGCTGATCACTCCTTTAAGAAACATTGTCGTTGTCGATGAAAAGAATATTTTCTTCTCCGACCAGAAAACCCTTCTCCGTTTCGACAGTACTACCGGTGAGCTGAATATCGTAGAAGATTCTTATCATTTCGGTAATCAAGGAAATACAATTGAAACACTTGCCTCTACCCGTGGCATGGTAGTTATAGGCGATTGTGTTTATTCTGGAGGGGGAGGCTTCTGGGCAAGCACACGATTGCTGGAGTTTAAAAAAGGAGAAAACAAGGCAACCCGCATTTTGGAAAACCTGAAAGGAGAGTTTATCAGCGGTATATGCCGTACCGGAGAACGGGAACTTCTTCTGGCTACATGTGGACGTGCTGGAACTACAAAAAGTTACTTTATATTTATAAATCTCGATACATGGGAAATTGTCAAGGAAAAACAGATTGCTGCCGATATCTCGGCTGAGTTTTCAAACAACTCCGGCATTTCAATGGCTGGCGATTATGTCTACTTCAGCGCAGGAAAGACAAGCATCAGCCGCGTTTCACTGAAGACATGGAAAGTAGAAGAAAACGTGATAGATGTAACAAAGGATGCGCCTAATGCAAAGTATCTTAACTGTAATGTGGTGGCCGACCCTAAAAAACAATATATTTATGTAGCTGTTTCGGATGAATATTACGAAACAACTATTTCGAACGGCAACTTGCTGGTATACGATTGCAGTGGAGAAACTCCCAAACTTGTTAATAACATAGTGAACAAGACCAGTTATCCTATCGGAATTTATCCGATGTCGGAATTTTATAAATAAAAAAGAAAACAAGTCGTAACCGGACTTGCTTGCCTAAAAATCGCTACTGATTACCAGAATAGAACAGAAGTTATCTCTGTTTTCTGACTCAATCAGTGGCGATTTTTTTGTTTTCACCGAATGTTTAGAACCAGTCCTTGAAGGCCGGTACACGGGCTTTGCTGATAATGACCTTTTCTCCGGTAGGAGGGGTAAGCTGCAAAACCATACGTCCGCCAAACCATAAACTTACTCCTGTGACTGCCTTATGGGCAATAATATACTGACGATTGGCTCTAAAAAACAGACGAGGATTAAGCAACTCAGCCAGTTCATCAAGAGTTTGCTGGAAATCGAATATCTCAGCAGACTGTGTTACGGCCTTGACTGCCCCTTCATCAATATAAAAATAGGAAATCTGATCGACACACACAGGGACAAAACGATCGCCTTTCACAGGTATCAGAAAATGTGTCTTGTAGCTTTCTTCCCGTTTTAAAGCGTGCATGACAGCCTGAAAATCAATATTTGGCTGAACAGCACTTCCAAACATTTTTAATTTATCGACAGCTTTTTGTAAATCGGAACTACTGATAGGTTTCAGCAAGTAGGCAATGCTATTTACTCGAAATGCTTGCAAAGCATACTCATCGTAAGCAGTTGTAAAGATGATGGGGCAGGTTATATCAATCTGTTCGAAAATGCCAAAAGCAGAACCATCGGCCAGATGAATATCCATGAAGACCAATTCAGGCATGGAATGAGAAGCGAACCATTCCAATGTTCCGGTTACACTGTCTGTTTCACCGACAATTTCAAATTCAGCCTCTACTTCTTTCATGGCTGCTTTCAGGTTGCGGAGAGCAGCCTTTTCATCTTCTATAATTAAGGTTTTCATATCAGCGGCAAGGTTACTTTAAAGTTTTTATTGTTTTCCTCAATCGTGATATCCCGACCGAGGAGTAGTTGATAACGCTTGGACAGATTTGCCAACCCGATGCAAGTACTGCTGCTGTCCGACAGCTTAGGTTGAATACGATTACTGACACAAAGTGAATTTCCTTCTGTACAGATATATACCGTAAGCGGATTACGGTTGCTGATTTCGTTGTGCTTCACCGCATTCTCCACCAGCATTTGCACTGCCATCGGAGGTACTTGCCGTTGCAGTAACTCTTGCGGAATATGAATATCAAACTTCAAATTGTCTTCGTAGCGCATCTGCAACAGATAAATATACGAACGTACAAAACTCATTTCTTCATTCAAGGCTACGGTAGGCGACAGATTGTCGTGCAGCGTATAACGCATCACCCGTGATAATTCCTGAAGATAGTTCTGCGCCTTATCGGGCGACTCCCGTATAAGTGAATATAAGGTATTAAGAGAATTAAAAAGCATGTGCGGATTAAGCTGGCTTTTCAAGGTTTCGTACTGATTGACGAGATTTTCCGTACGTAATTGTTCATTCTCAAGTAACATTCGACGACTACGCTGATTCTGGTAGTCTAAATAACAAGTACCGGTCACGATACAGGCAATCAGAATATCTCTTAAAGGATGAAGATAGTGATGTAACATGGCAGTAATAGCAGGAACATCGAAATGTTGGTGGATATAAACGAATCCTTTTCCCAACAAATTACATACAACCAATGTAATGATAAACGTTACAACAATTCTTTTCCAACTTAACTCGGCAGCCGGATGACTGGGTATCATCAGCTTGATGTTCAGAAAAAAGAGTAACAGAATAGAAATATAAGTAAACAATATTTCGGAACTCACATTCACCCAATAAACATCCGGAAACAAACGACCGTCTGCCACTGGATCGGAAAGTGCAATCAGTTCGGGCAGATGCATAAGGAACGCCACCAGGATAGAGATGGCGTTCAGCATCAGAAAAAATCTCTTATGGATGTGAAACAACTTCATGCAACAAAGTTAGTGTTTTTTATCCGTAATCTTGGCAGCTACATACATGCCCGGCCGAAAATTCGGATAGGCTTGCAGAATACGTGCATAGACTTTAATGGAACGATTTGCATTGTCTACCATTTGATCGACAGAAATCAGTTCGGCTGTAAACGTTGTATCAGGCATACCGTTGACTTTAAATGTAAAATGTGTATTAGGCTGTAGCTTATCCAGGTCTTTTTCATAAGCAGTCAACTGCAACATAGGCTTGCTTTTATCAATCACATCACAAACCGGATCGCCCGCTGCAAAATATTTCCCGGCATTAACATCCATATTGGTTACATAACCGTTGCGTGGAGCCCGTATATCCAGATAAGTACGAATACCATTCCGGTTCAAAGCCGTAGTATCAGTACCAAGCAGAGTAAGTTGTGCCGCAGCAGCCTCCATCCGGCTTTTCATGGAAAGATAGTCGGCTTTACTTTGCTGCATACGCTTCAGCGAGGCCGATTCCCCGGAAACCAGTTTCCGCTGACGGTCATATTCTTTTTTCAGATATTCAGTCTGGGCAGCAGCATCAAGATAAGACTGCTGAAGTTCGATAAAAGCCGGATTGGCTAACGTAAGAATAATTTCTCCTTTACGAACATATTCACCCGGCAAGACACGTATATCTCGTACAGAGCCTCCCATGCCTAATGTTACTGTAACATGGTTTTGTGGAGGCATCACGATGACGCCGTTGAACGATGGCGGATTGGACACGTTAGTAGCTCCACTCACTCCGTCCACTTCGGGCGTTTGTGTACTGTCTTCATTGGCTTGTACTGCCTCCGATGTACCGGCCGACTCAGTCTGCTCGCCCGAGCGGCTTGAACATGATACTGTCAGTAAGACAAACATCAAGTAAATCATTCGTTGTTTCATCAGGTTCATTTTATTCATTTTTCTTTGAGTTTTTGAGATTGTTAGTAAGGGATAGTTCACTCGGTATAGAGTTCCAGTTCGAGTACGGTAATGTTATAAGCATAAACCGTTTCGATATATCCTCGTTTAATTTCACGGACAGCATTCAGGCTCTGGATAAATTCACTGATATCTGTTTCATTTTCCTGGAATTTCTTCAGTGCACTATTCTGCAAAGCTTCTGCTTCCTTGATAGCAGCCTGCTGGTAATAAGTCAGCCGTTCACGCTGGCGGACAAGTTGACTCTGCAACTCACTTACCTTATTGGATAACTGACGGCGGTTATCCTCTGCTTCCCATGTGGCTATCCGCAAGTTGATACGTGCCTGTTTGGCACGGCTTCGCTGGGGAAAGAACAGTACAGGGAAAGAAACTCCCACCATCCATGAGTTCAATCCGGTAAGTGGCGCAATCTTTTGCCGTACATACCCCACAGACAACTCCGGAAAGAAACGGCTACGTTCTATTTTCAACAGATTTTTTTTCTCCTGTACCTGAGCATCAAAATAGTTCAAGTGACGGGAAGACAACGACAAGCCGTCTGTCTGTATCGGCATGACTGCCAGCGACGTATCGGCAGGCAACAGAGGCTGATTGCTGTAGCAAGACCAAGTAAACCGGCGTCCAGCCAGTGTCAGCTCCTCGGAAGACTCCAACCAGCGTGTATATAAATCGGCAGCCAATGCTGTAATCATATTCCGTTCAGCCAGATCAATATCTCCCTGAAGATAACGTTGTTCACCACTTTTCTTCAACTGTTCTGCTAATTCCCTCTGTCCGCGATACATGGCATTGATATGAAAAGCATATTGATAATAAGCCCATGCTCGTTTCACCTCTGCCGTTACTTCTTTCTTCACCATATCACGATAACTTTCTCCTTTACTTATTTGAGTATTAGCCAAGGCATTTTTATAAAAAGGAGTAAGTAAAGACCCAAGTGACTGTTCTACAGACAATTCATTATCATTCCGGTCGGCACCATTCAACTGTCCCCAAGAATAACTGAAAGAAGTATTTCCTCCATCCCACGCTTCTCCTTTCGAAGCTCGTGCCCGCTCAATCTCGGATTCTGCCATTTTCAGACGCGGATGATTGGTCATAGCTGTTTCGACAGCTTGCTTCAGAGTCACACTTTGCTGCGCTTGAATAGCTGCAGGAGTGAAAGCAGCAAGTAAAACAATCAGCAAAGATGCTTTACGGACCGAAAAGCGATTTTTTCTTCTCATCTGTCTGACAGCTATACTGTTCACCAGACGATAGAAAACAGGAATGATAATCAATGTCAGTATAGTAGATACAATCAGTCCACCTATCACTACGGTAGCCAGCGGACGTTGTACCTCAGCACCGGCCGAAGTAGCAATAGCCATCGGAACAAAGCCCAGTGAAGCAACCAGTCCGGTCAGGAAAACAGGACGAAGCAAATGCGGACAACCCTCGGAAATAATACGATCGGTACACAAATGATACTGACTTCTTTTGCGTATGTCGTTAAAATGATTGATCATCAAAATACCGTTCAGCACGGCCACACCGAAGAGCGCGATGAAACCCACGCCAGCCGAAATACTAAACGGCAAGCCACGCAGCCACAAAGCGACGATACCGCCGATAAGAGAAAGAGGCACGGTAGAGAATACAACCAGTGAATAAATTACACTCCGGAATGCAAAGAACAGCAACAACAGGATCAGCATCAAAGCGATGGGGATAACTACCGTCAGTGTACTGATAGCATTCTGCAAATTCTCGAACTGTCCACCGTATTCAAAGTAATACCCCGGCTTAAGTTTTACGTTCTTGTCGAGTGATTCACTGATTTGACTTACTACTTGCTGGATGTCAGCATCGCGTACGTTCACACCAATAACGACACGACG
>HF993162.1:0-7392 GCA_000436795.1 Bacteroides sp. CAG:1076 | reverse complement strand
GCTTGGTAGCGTCACGGTTAATCTGGAGCGGACCGTTTACCAGTTCGATGCTGGCTACTTCACTCACTGGAAGCTGGATATTGTCTTTTGTACGGACAAACAGCTTGTCAATATTCAAATCACTGACCTTTTCCTTATCCAGACGCACTACAAGATCAAAACGTCGTTCATTCTCGAAGACTACTCCTGCCGTTTCGCCCGCATAGGCAGTACGGATCACAGTATTCAGTTCTTCTATGTCGATGCCGTAACGGGCAATCTTGGCACGGTCGAAGCGGACAAGAAGCTGCGGCAATCCCATAGCCTGTTCCACCAAAACATCGGCTGCTCCTGGCACTTGTTCTACATAACGAGCTGCCTCACGAGCCTTATTATATAATTCAGTCATATCTTCTCCGTAAAGTTTGATTGCAATATCAGCCTTGGCACCAGTCATCAATTCATTGAAACGAAGCTGGATAGGCTGACTAAAATTAAATTCCGCGCCTTTGATGGAATCCAGACATGCTTTCATTTTCTCCACCATCTCTGCACGGCTCGAAGCAGATGTCCATTCATTGAAAGGTTTCATCACAATCATCACATCGGCATCTTCTACAGCCATCGGATCGGTCGGTACTTCCGCCGTACCAATCTTGGCTACAACATGCTTGATTTCCGGAAAGCGCTCTTTCAGTTTCTTTTCCGCTTCGAGTGAAACCTCGATACTTTTGCTCAGCGAACTGCCTGCCGGAAGAGTCATCTGCATAGCAAAGTCACCTTCGTCCAAGGTCGGAATAAACTCGGCTCCCAGCTTCGTAAACAGCAACAGCGAAAGCAACAAGGCTACGAAAGACACAGAAATAGTTCCCCATACATGAGCCAGACTGAAACGAAGCACCCGCTGATAAACTTTATTCAAGGAGTTGAAGAAGCGGTCGGCCAGTGTAGGTTTCACTGTTACAGTACGTTTCAGGAAAAGAGAAGCCATCATTGGTACATAAGTAATAGACAGAAGAAGTGCTCCAATGATACAGAACACCAGTGTCTTGGCCATCGGCGTAAAGTATTTTCCTTCAATGCCGGTCAGCGTCAGGATAGGGAAGAATACAATCAAAATGATAAGTACGGCAAATGTAGCACTTCTCACTACATGTCCGGCACCTTTTTCCACTTCACGATCCATTTCCTCACGACTCAAGGTACGTCCTCTCAATCCCCGTCCGTACAGGTGAGCCAGAATACCTTCCAGAATAACAATGGAGCCATCCACTACAATACCAAAATCGATGGCACCCAGACTCATCAGATTGGCCGACACATTAAAGATACGCATCAAGATAAAAGCAAAAAGCATAGCCAGCGGAATGACTGAAGCCACAATCAGACCGGCACGTACGTTACCCAGGAAAACAATCAGTACCAGAAATACAATAATAGCTCCTTCCACCAGGTTACGTACAACCGTCGAGATATTTCTATTCACCAGTTCCGAACGATTCAGATAAGGCTCTACTGATATTCCTTCGGGCAACATCTGCTGCACTTTGGCAACCCGCTTTTCCAGCTCTTTAGTCACCACATTGGCATTGGCACCTTTCAACATCATGGCAATACCGCCTACACATTCTCCCTCGCCGTCCTTGGTCATAGCTCCAAAACGCTTGGGAGCACCAAACTGTACACGTCCGATATCTCCAATGTGCACCGGTATACCACCACGGTTAGTTACGACAATCTGTTCCACATCGTGCAGATCGTTAATCATACCTTCCGAACGGATGTAATAGGCACGATTTACCTTTTCTATATAACTGCCGCCTGTATTCTGATTATTACGGCTCAAGGCTTCGAACACTTCACCGATAGTAATATTCAGCGAATACAGTGCATCGGGATCGACAGCCACTTCGTATTGCTTCAGATAACCGCCAAAACTGTTGATTTCGACAATACCGGGAATACCCGAAAGCTGTCTTTTTACAATCCAGTCCTGTATCGTACGCAGTTCCATGGCATCGTAACGATCTTCATATCCCGGAGCTACTTTCAGTACATACTGGTAAATTTCACCCAAACCGGTAGTAATAGGCATCAGTTCAGGAGTACCCAGCTCCGGCGGAATTTCACCTGAAACCATCTGTATCTGTTCGTTCACCAACTGACGGGCATCCAAGGTAGGAACATTCTCTTTAAAAACAACAGTCACAAGCGACAGGCCAAAGCGTGATACTGAGCGTATTTCTTCGACATTCATTACGTTGCTCATGGCTATTTCAATAGGAAAAGTAATAAGCTGTTCCACTTCTTGCGGAGCCAGCGTGGGCGACACGGTAACAATCTGCACCTGGTTGTTGGTAATGTCGGGTACGGCATCAATAGGCAGTGTCAGCATGGAATATATGCCGCCAGCCAGAAGCAACAGGGTGGTCAGGACCACAAATAGCTTCTTTCGGATTGAAAAATGTACGATTTTTGCAAACATAAGTGGTAAATACTAAATTTATAATTATTACAAAGTTAATATCTATACAGCATTATTACCACCTTTTGCCGATGAAACGCCCAAAATGACAGTTGAAATACACGATAGGCGAGGTGACTTTATTTTAGCAACAATACAGATTTACCGAAAAAGGCAACAACAGCAAGGAAAAATGTTTTTCGAACCTGATTTTCTCAGACAGAAATGCTTATTAACAAAAAAACTTTTATCCTGTTGAAAAAGTTACTTGTTATGTGTAAACAGCCAATCCAACGCTATACTTATTATGCCATGCAGAAGGTATGTGCTATCGGAAGAACAGAAGAATATATAAATAAAAAAGCTCTAATTCATAAAAGAATCAGAGCTTTCTAAATGTTGCTTTCTAAAAGAGCGGTGCGTACGGGACTCGAACCCGTGACCCCATGCGTGACAGGCATGTATTCTAACCAACTGAACTAACGCACCATTAAGTTTTTGTTTTGTTGCTTTCTCTCTCGATTGCGGTTGCAAAGGTACGACTTTTTTTGAAACCTCCAAATATTCTGCCCAACTTTTTCTCTTTTTTCTTCATTTTTCTACAAAAACTCCCTTAAAAAGCCTTTTATCCCCCTCTAAAATGTCCCTTTCTTTTCTTTTTCCGCCCTGATATCTCCATTAAAGACTACTGACGTTTCAAATAAATTTTGTACAAAAACTTTTTGAATTTGTACAAATCTCAAAATAATTTGTACAAAAACACGAGAAAACAACTGCACCTTCTTTAAAAAGACGAAGGCTGCTGCCCGAAGACAACAGCCTCTCTGTTCAGAAATTCAAATACGACTAACTTTTATTTGTTGATACGCTTATATCCATATACAGCCAAATCACCCAACTCTTCCTCTATACGCAACAATTGGTTGTACTTAGCCATACGGTCCGAACGGCTCAAGGAACCGGTCTTGATCTGCCCACTATTTGTAGCAACGGCAATATCGGCAATGGTTGCATCCTCCGTTTCTCCCGAACGGTGAGAGGTTACCGTAGTATATCCGTGTCGGTGAGCCATTTCAATGGCATCGAGTGTTTCGCTCAATGAACCAATCTGATTTACCTTGATAAGGATAGAGTTGGCGCATCCCAGTTCGATTCCTTTCGAAAGGAAATCTACGTTTGTAACGAACAGGTCATCACCTACCAGCTGACAGCGTCCTCCGATACGTTCGGTCAGTTTTTTCCAGCCTTCCCAGTCGTTTTCGCTCATACCGTCTTCGATGGAGTCGATAGGGTACTTGCTGATAAGTTCTTCCAGATAAGCTACCTGTTCATCGGATGTACGCTTCTTTCCTTTTTCGCCCTCGAAGATTGTATAGTCGTATACACCATCCTTATAAAATTCGGACGAAGCACAGTCCATACCAATCATCACATCTTTGCCCGGTTCATAGCCAGCCAGCTTGATAGCTGCCAGAATAGCTTCCAGCGCATCCTCAGTTCCATTCAGCGCAGGGGCAAATCCTCCTTCATCCCCCACGGCAGTGCTCAGCCCTCTGCCGTGCAATACTTTCTTCAGGGCATGGAAAACTTCTGCTCCCATACGGAGTCCTTCACGGAAAGAAGGTGCTCCTACCGGACGAATCATAAACTCCTGAAAAGCAATAGGAGCATCGCTGTGCGAACCTCCATTGATGATATTCATCATCGGCACAGGCATTACAAATGTATTTACTCCTCCAATATAACGATACAAGGGCACATTCAGGTAATTGGCAGCAGCTTTTGCTACTGCAAGCGAAACGCCCAGTATGGCATTTGCTCCCAGATTCGATTTTGTTTTTGTTCCGTCCAGCTCAATCATTTTCTTGTCGATGGCACGCTGTTCCAGAACAGACCAGCCTTCCAGCGCCGGAGCAATAATCTTATTCACGTTTTCAACAGCTTTCAACACACCTTTTCCACCGTAACGATGGGGGTCTTTATCGCGAAGTTCCAACGCTTCATGCTCACCAGTAGAAGCTCCCGAAGGTACGGAAGCACGTCCTATTACACCTGATTCCAGCTTTACTTCAACCTCTACGGTAGGATTTCCACGTGAATCGAGTATTTCACGTCCTATGATTGCTTTAATTTTCATATTCTTTTTCCGTTTAAAGATTAATGATTTCTCTGATTACAAAAATCAGTATTTCTGAAGAGCAATACAATACCTTAAAATAGGTATTTCTATATAGATAAAAAAAGCGCAGAACTTACAACGAAGAAGTCCTGCGCCACATATAATATACCTAAATATTAATAATTGTTCTTCTTTACTTCAAAATAGGCTTGCGGATGCAAACATGCAGGACAAATTTCAGGAGCTTCCGTACCTACATATAAGTAACCGCAGTTACGGCACTGCCATACTACTTCTGTATCTTTCTTAAATACCTTACCTTCTTCTACATTCTTTGCAAGAGCAAGATATCTTTCTTCGTGTCCTTTTTCGGCAACAGCAATCTCACGATACATTTTGGCAATAGCAGGGAAACCTTCCTCGTCGGCGATGTCTGCAAACTTCGGATAATCCAGCGACCATTCTTCGTTTTCGCCTGCTGCCGCAGCTTTCAGATTTTCCAATGTTGTACCGATAACTCCAGAAGGATAGCTTGCTGTAATTTCTACCATGCCGCCTTCCAGCCACTTGAACATACGCTTAGCGTGCTCTTTTTCCTGATCGGCTGTTTCTGCAAAAATAGCAGCAATCTGTTCATAGCCCTCTTTCTTGGCTGTACTTGCAAAATATGTATAGCGCATTCTTGCCTGTGATTCACCAGCAAATGAAATGCCTAAATTCTTCTCAGTTCTTGTTCCTTTGATACTTTTTCCCATAATCGTTAGTTATTTAATTGGTTAAACATGTATATTCCTGATTTGATATTGCAAAGATAACACTTTTATTCAAATTTGTAATCATTACAATTTTTAAATTAAGCATTATTAATAAAAATCATCTGCTAATATAAATAATAACCTTATTATCAGGGAAAATGTTCAAATAAATATATACTTTTGCACTTCTTTTTATAATTTATAACAAAACGAATATATGGTAAAATTAGATTTTCAACCAAAGTTGTTTTCTACGTTGAAAAACTATACGAAAACAGACTTTACTACCGACCTGATGGCAGGTATTATCGTAGGTATAGTAGCATTGCCTCTTGCCATTGCGTTCGGTATTGCTTCAGGAGTAAGTCCTGAGAAGGGTATCATTACAGCGATTGTAGCAGGATTCATTATTTCTCTTCTTGGGGGAAGCAAGGTACAGATAGGGGGACCGACCGGAGCTTTCATCGTAATCATTTACGGCATCATCCAGCAATACGGTATCGAAGGACTGATGGTTGCCACCATGATGGCTGGCGTACTCCTTATATTATTAGGTATATTCAAGTTAGGTACAATCATCAAGTTTATACCTTATCCTATCATTGTCGGATTCACCAGTGGTATCGCTGTTACCATCTTCACAACTCAGATAGCAGATATCTTCGGACTTCAGTTCGGAGGTGAAAAGGTTCCGGGTGATTTTATCGGAAAATGGATATTATATTTTCATCATTTCGATACCGTAAACTGGTGGAATGTGGTAGTAAGTGTGATAAGTATTTTCATTATTGCCATCACTCCCAAGTTTTCGAAAAAAATTCCCGGCTCACTCATTGCCATCATATTGGTCACTGTAGGAGTATATCTGCTGAAAATGTATGGAGGAATCACCTGTATCGATACAATCGGCGACCGCTTCAGTATCAAGGCACAACTTCCTGAAGCAGCTGTACCGGCATTGGACTGGGAAGCTATCAAGAACCTCTTCCCTGTAGCTATTACTATTGCCGTACTGGGAGCGATAGAATCTTTGCTTTCGGCTACGGTGGCCGATGGTGTAATAGGCGACCGTCATGACTCGAATACTGAACTTATCGCACAAGGTATAGCCAACTTTGTTTCTCCTATCTTTGGAGGTATTCCAGCTACAGGAGCTATTGCCCGAACCATGACCAACATCAACAACGGAGGTAAATCGCCGGTTGCAGGTATCGTTCATGCGGTGGTATTGTTACTGATTCTACTATTCCTGATGCCACTTGCCCAATATATTCCGATGGCCTGTCTGGCTGGTGTTCTCGTTATCGTATCGTATAATATGAGCGGCTGGCGTGTTTTCAAGGGATTGTTGAAAAACCCAAAATCGGATGTTACGGTCTTGTTGATAACCTTCTTCCTTACCGTTATCTTCGACCTGACGGTAGCTATCGAAGTCGGCTTGGTTATTGCCTGCGTACTGTTTATGAAACGTGTAATGGAAACCACACAGATTTCTGTTATCACCGATGAAATAGACCCGAACAAAGAATCAGATCTGGAAGTACACGAAGAACATCTTATCATCCCCAGCGGCGTAGAAGTATACGAAATAAACGGTCCGTATTTCTTTGGTATCGCTACCAAGTTTGAAGAAATCATGGCACGCCTAGGCGATCGTCCGAAAATCCGTATCATCCGTATGCGTAAAGTTCCGTTCATCGACTCTACAGGTATCCATAACCTGACAACACTGTGTGAAATGTCGCAAAAGGAAAATATACACATTATTCTTTCGGGAGTAAATGAACACGTACACGCCGTACTTGAAAAATCCGGATTCTATGAATTACTGGGTAAAGAAAATATCTGTAGCAACATTAACGAAGCACTGGAAGTCGCTACAAGAGAAATAGCAGAACTCACTAAGGCTAAAAAGTAAAGCGTATAATGTTAAAACCTTTTAGCAGACAAGCGGAACTTATTAAAACATGTTATAAAGCATAGATTTTAATAAGTTTCGCTTGTTTGTTTCCAGAAAGTCCGTATCTTTGCATTGTGTTTTTCATAGTATTAGATTTAAGGTTAACAAAGGTTGG
>HF993161.1 GCA_000436795.1 Bacteroides sp. CAG:1076 | reverse complement strand
AATGACATATATCGTCTGACAGTGGAGTTGGCTAAATATTTTGGTCCTCAAGGTTCTATTTCTAATAAGTTATTGATTATTGATTATTTTAATAGTGTACCTCCAAAAGATTGTATTCCTTATTGTGATTATTTTGTACAGCAGGCATATAGTGATCAGGTTGGTTTCTTAACCCAACCATCAGGTTTTCCACCCGAGAAAATGATTTATTGTGAAACATTTGGTGTTTTCTATCTGGATGGTGGCCGATTGTTGGATTATGCACGCTGGGAACCAGAGGTCGGACATAAAGGTGGTTGTGGCGTATTTTATTTAGGTCGTAACTATTATTCGGCATCAGGTATTCCTTACAATGAATTTCGTCAGGCAATTCAAATTATGAATCCTTCAATTAAAGAGTAATAATCTATAATATAACTATTATGAATATACATAAAATAAAAGCAGTTTTATTGGGAGGCGTTTTGGCATTTTCCATGTTCAGCTGCGCAGAAGGTGACAGCTTTGATTACAATAAAAATGTCGTACTTGTATCTGGAACGGAAACATCTCCGGTTGTGAAGTTTGTGGTGGAGGATACTCCTTCTACTTATGCTGTAACAGCTACTGCGACGAATAAAGTTTCGGAAAATGTAAATGTAACGTTTGCTATTGACAACTCATTGGTGGATTCCTATAATGAGGCACATAATACAAATTATTTTTCTGTGCCAGAAGGTACAGTTACATTGGAAAATGCTGAAACTGTTATCGAAAAGGGCAAGGTTTTTTCTACTCCTGCAACAGTGAAGATTATTTCAACAGAAAATCTTGATGATGCCAGAGTATATGTAATACCTGTTACAATTCAGCAGGTTGATGGACTGGAAGTATTGGCTCCTTCTAAGACTATTTATTTACAAATTTCCAGAGTTATTAATTTCACTTCGCTGAATATTTCTAATCCGGAATTGTATAGTAATTTTATGTTTGACGAGAGTCAGAAGCAGTCTTTATCGAATTTTACTTATGAGGTTAAATTCTATTCGGAAGAATGGCACTCCATTGCACGTATGTGTAATTTCTCTTCTGCCGATGGTAGCCGTTCGAATATGTTGCGTTTCGGTGAAATTGGTATGGATGTGAATTGTTTGCAGTGGGTATGTCCGACCGGTAGTGTTCCGTCTACTACACGCTTTAGTACAAATCGCTGGTATACACTTTCACTGACATACGATGGTAGTAAATTTACCATGTATGTAGATGGTGTGAAAGATGCTCAGTTGGATGGTGACGGACAACCGGTAGATTTCCAGATGTTTGAAATTGGTATGTCTTGGACTACTTATCGTTATTCACAGTATTTCAAAGGACGTATTGCTGAAGTTCGTGTCTGGAATCGTGCCTTGACACCTGCAGAATTGCAGATGGGATTATGTGCTGTAGACCCGGCATCTGAAGGCTTGGTGGCATATTGGAAAATGAATGAAGGTGAAGGGCATATTTTCCATGATTCAACAGGAAATGGTTATGATATGGACTGGTCGAATACATGCCGTGAGATGTCTGAAGGTGCTGGAAATGTATTTGGACTTGATTATAGTCAATATGTCGGATGGGATGCAGATGAAAAAAATACCTGTGTTCAGTAATTAAGTTTTCAAGTTAGGAAGCAGGATGAAATCGAATGATGATTCTTTTTTATTCCTGCTTCCGTAAATAAAAAATGTAGCTATGAAAAGTTTTAAATATTTATTATCTGCTGTATTGCTTTGTGGAGGTATATTAAGCTTTCAATCATGCGATGATGAAAGTTACGATGTAGTAGGTAATCCGAATAATTTAGTCTATTTCAACCAAAAAGGAGGAGATGGGCAATTGAATTTTTATTCTTTTACTGTAGATTGGACTTCTGTAGGAGCTGTTGGTGATCAGGTTACCCTTAAGGTGCCTGTAAAGACAACGCGCCCTGCCGATGGTAATTTATCGGTTTCTGCAACTGTAGACAATTCGTTGGTTGAAACATATAATCAGGAAAATGGGACTGCTTACGCTGCATTGCCTGACAATACTGTAGAATTTATTAAGCAGTCTGTAACGGTTCCGGCAGGTGCAACGATATCTACCGATTCAATAGAGTTTACTATACCTGCAGAGAATTACATTCCATTGACGGAGCGCCTTTATTTGCTGCCAGTAACCATCTCTTCGGTCAATGGCAATGGCATTCCTTCAACTCAGGCGGGTGTTATTTGGACTTCCATTAGCATGAATCTGCCGGGTGATAAAAAAACAGATGCCTCTATTAGTAATCTGGCTTATTGGGGAACATATAAGATGAATACGCAGGAACTTCCTTCTGTATATACGTTTACAATCAGTTCTGAAAGTGCAGTACAGCAAGATGAAACGATTTCTTTAGTAAAAGATTTGGATTTGGTTGATACATATAATCAGAAATATAATACATCTTATACTCCGCTTCCTGATAATGCTGATATTAATATAGAGGGACTTGATGCAACAATTGAGGTAGCAAAGA
>HF993160.1 GCA_000436795.1 Bacteroides sp. CAG:1076 | reverse complement strand
AATCAGAGGGTCGTTGGTTCAAGTCCAACCTGAAGAGCAAGAAAGTTCGTCAGAAGGCGAGCTTTTTTTGTAACCTAAAATAAAAAAACGATTTATGGACGATTCAAACTCGCGAACGTGTACATGTAGTATTAACCTTCTCCTACGGGAGTAAGCCGAGGCTTGAATCTGTCTTTCATTGCCTTGCCTGCTGCCGGCGGACACAAAACAAGAAAGGAGCAATGCAATGAGAAAGTATCTTTACAGCGAAGCCGGATTTGTGGAAATCCCCAACTGGCAACCCAACTGCTGGGTTAACGTAGAATGCCCTACCGACGATGATTTCAAATTTCTTCAGGAAGAACTGAAAGTCCCAACTTCTTTTTTAAACGATATAGCAGATACCGATGAACGTCCCCGTACCGATACGGAAGGGAACTGGTTGCTCACGATCTTACGTATTCCTATACAGACACGCAACCAGAAAGTACCTTATACAACTGTTCCCATCGGCATTATAACCAACAACGAGATTATTGTATCTATTTGCTATTATTCTACCGAAATGATTCCTGATTTCATTCAGCATACCCGCCGCAAGGCAATCAATGTACCCAACAAGCACGAACTGATTTTACGTATCATTTATTCCTCGGCCGTATGGTTTCTGAAATACCTGAAGCAGATAAACAATGAAGTAAGTACAGCCGAGAAAGAGCTTGAACGAAGTATCAGAAACGAGGATTTGCTCCGCCTGATGAACTTACAAAAGACATTGGTATATTTTAATACTTCTATTCGTGGCAATGAAGTTATGGTTGGCAAGCTGCAAAACATTTTTAATGAAAAAGATTATCAGAACCCGGAACTGACAGACGACGTACTGATTGAACTAAAACAGGCGCACAACATGGTAAACATTTACAGTGATATTCTGACCGGAACCATGGATGCCTTTGCTTCCATCATATCGAATAATGTGAATACAATCATGAAACGCATGACAAGTTTGTCCATTATCTTGATGGTACCCACACTGATAGCCAGTTTTTACGGAATGAATGTCGACATACATATAGAAGAGCTTCCTCATGCTTTTTCTATCATTGTATTCTCTTCAATCTTCCTTTCGGCTATGGCATTTGTCATTTTCCGAAGAATAAAATGGTTCTGATGACCATTTGATAATACACATATTCCGAAAATTCATCTACATTAAATAATAATAGAATAATGAAAATCGTATTATTAGAATCGCTGGGAATTAGCGAAGCGTCTTTGCAACGTCATGTAGCTCCGCTGACAGAGGCCGGACACGAGTTTAAGGCATATCCTAAAAACACAGATCCGGCTGTTCAAATAGAAGAAGCTAAGGACGCCGACATTATCATGATAGCCAATATGCCACTTAGCGCAGAAGTTATCAACAGCTGTTCAAAACTTAAATATATTGACGTAGCCTTCACAGGGGTAGATCATGTAGCCCTCGAAGCCGCCCGTGCTAAAGGAATTCAGGTAAGCAATGCTGCAGGATACTCTACACAATCGGTAGCAGAACTTGCACTCTGCATGATGATCTCCTTGCTGCGAAATGTCCCTCAGGTATCAGAACGCTGCAGGGAAGGAAAAACAAAAGATGGTTTAGTAGGATGTGAACTGAGAGGGAAAACAGTCGGTATCGTAGGAGCAGGAGCTATAGGAACTCGCACAGCCGAACTGTGTCATGCGTTCGGATGTACGGTCTTAGGCAACAAACGCCATGTAACGGGCAATGAACCTTCGTTCATTCATTTCGTTGCGCTAAATGAGCTGTTGGAAAAATCGGATATCGTATCACTCCACTGCCCGCTTACTCCCGAAACACATCATTTAATGAATGCAGAACGTATCAGCCACATGAAACCGGGAGCTTATCTGATCAATACTTCCCGAGGAGGAGTAGTCGACTCTGAAGCACTGGCTCAAGCGTTGAACGAAGACCGCCTGCGTGGGGCAGGTATTGATGTTTTCGAAAATGAACCTCCCCTCGATACCAATCACCCGTTACTGCACAGTAAAAATACAATTGTGACTCCACATGTTGCGTTCGCTTCAGCCGAATCGATGGAAGCCCGTGCCGAAATCGTTTTCCAGAATATTAAAACCTGGATGGAAGGAAAGCAACAGAATGTCATTTTATAAATGATTTTTTACCTTTTCACATAGAAGTAACTGTAGCAAAAAGCCAGCCTGATTATGTATCGGGCTGGCTTTTTGCTTCATATTCCCACCTGTCAAACCTGCGGTCGAATAATATATCTCAAAGCAGAGCAATGAACTACAATAATATTTTTCTAAATTTGTAAATTATATGCTTCGACAAGAAGCACGAAAAGAAAACACAATCCGGACTTTTATCGGACAGAAACAAATAACCCCCTAAGAATATAAATATTATGAAAAAAGAAGGTCTGATTTTATCGGCTTTAATGGTCGCTTCGGGAGCTTTCGCCCAGCATAATAAGGCTCCAAACATTATCTTCATATTATGCGACGACATGGGATATGGCGACTTAGGTTGCTATGGTCAAAAATTTATAAACACTCCTAATATTGACCAAATGGCAGCAGAGGGAATGCTTTTTACACAAGCATATGCGGGAAGTCCGGTAAGTGCTCCCTCACGCGCAACTCTGATGACCGGCCAGCACAGCGGACATACTCATGTAAGAGGCAACAAGGAATACTGGACACAGTCGGCTGTCGTAACCTATGGTGAGAACAAAGATTACGCTGTCGTTGGTCAGGAGCCGTATGACTCTACCCATGTCATCCTGCCCGAGGTCATGAAAAAGCATGGCTATACAACCGGAATGTTCGGTAAATGGGCAGGAGGCTACGAAGGTTCCTGGTCTACTCCCGACAAACGAGGTGTAGACGAATTTTACGGATATATTTGCCAGTTTCAGGCACACTTATACTATCCTAATTTCTTGAACCGCTATAGTCGCTCGAAAGGTGACAAGGAAGTGAAACGAATCGTACTGGAAGAAAATATCAAGTATCCGATGTTTGGTGATGACTATTTCAAGCGTCCGCAATATTCGGCAGATCTCATCCATCAGGAAGCTCTGAAATGGCTGGATGCACAAACAGGAGATCAGCCGTTCTGTGGAATCTTTACATATACTCTTCCCCATGCCGAACTGGCTCAGCCTCACGATTCCATATTCAACGATTATAAAAAGAAATTCTTTATCGACAAAACGTGGGGCGGTGAAGAAGGATCACGATATAATCCTTCAGATCATACACATGCCCACTTCGCCGGAATGATTACTCGTCTGGATAGTTATGTCGGAGAAATACTTAAAAAACTCAAAGAAAAAGGTTTGGATGAAAATACTATCGTATTCTTCAGTAGCGACAACGGACCTCACGAAGAAGGTGGAGCCGATCCGGCATTTTTCGGACGTGACGGAAAACTGAGAGGACTTAAGCGTCAATGTTATGAAGGAGGAATCCGAATTCCATTTATCGTACGCTGGCCCGGACATATTACAAGCGGAACCACCAATGACCACCAGCTTGCTTTCTACGACATTCTGCCTACATTCTGCGAATTGATTGGCGACAAGAAGTTCATCGAAAAAAATAAAAAAGATGAATTCGACGGAATTTCCTTTGCCCCGACGCTTCTTGGAAATGATAAAAAACAGAAAGAACATGAATTCCTATACTGGGAGTTCCATGAAACCGATCAGATGGCAGTACGCATGGGCGACTGGAAGCTCCTTGTCAAGAAAGGGGTTCCTTCATTGTACAATCTGAAAGAAGACATTCACGAAGACCATGATGTAGCAGCACAAAATCCATCGATTGTAAAGACCATGTTAGGTATTATCCAGCGTGAACATCAGCCCAATGAATTGTTTAAGGTTACACTGCCTAATTTTTAAAAACAATTCATAATCATACGCAAATATGACAACAATGGGGACAACAAACTGTGTTGCAAATTACAATTAGATACGCTAACAAATGTCAGTTTGACAAAAAAGTAAAAACCTCATAGATAAGCATTTCAATAATGCAATGCCCTATCAAGTGATAGCCGCAAAGCTTGTGGCTATCACTTGATAGGGCATTAATTCTTTCACCATCTTTGACGATTACCATGCATGAAACAGCTAAAAAGAAGTAGGGCACATCTATTTTAAGCTATGAGGAACGCCAAAACCTGATTGCCCAAATGCGTTTTAATACAGATTCTGATTTATCCGATCATGAGAAAGATAGTTTCTCCAAAGGTAATAACATCATAATAACAACGTCAAAAGCATCAGGTCAAAAGATAAAAGAAAAACGCCAACTACTCATCATCAAGCAGTTAGCGTTTATCGTACTCGAAGCGGGTACAGAACCCATATTTTAAGAGAAAACAAAAGAATAACAACAGAATATAAATAGCTGATATATAGATATATATAGAAAACTATATTTTCTCTTGCTTTCATAAAAAGGTATATGTTATGTTGTTTTTGGCTACCCTTTGGCTACCCAGAATAAAATAAATAACTATATTTGCAAACAAAGGAAATAAAAAGCAATAAACTATGGCAGCAAAGAAAGAAATAAGGTCTGATAATACCTATATCATTAGCACCGATGATACAGATAACCCTAAATTGGGGGCAAAAATTTTATCAGATGGCAGGGAAAGCCTTTTTCTGGACTACTATTTGGGTTATAGAATGGTCTATGATGAGGCTAAGGATAAAGAAGTAGCGAGAAAAGAGCGTAAAAGGGAGGCTTTAAAACTCTATCTATGGCAAGCACCAAGAACACCACTTGAAAGACAGCAGAACAAAGAAACGCTACAACTTGCAAAGGAGATAAGGCACGAGCGAGAGCAGGAACTCAAAGAGGGGAAATTAGGTTACAGGCTTAAGGCAAAAGAAATAAATTTCTTTGATTTCATACAGGCTTACTATGACGATTATACAAAGGGAGATAAACGTATGATAAAAGCCGCTCAAAAGCGTTTTACTGATTTCATTGCTTTAGAATATCCGTTATACAAAAACAACATATCGCCAGAAAAAATAACCCCAGAAATGATGGAGCGTTTTGTTGAATATCTGCAAAGCATAAGTAAGGGAGAGGGAGCGTTAACACATTGGAAACGATGGAAAAAGATAGTCAAAGCAGCAGTAAAGAAAGATGTATTAAGGAAAAACCCTTGTGAGGATATAGTCTGCAAAGCTGACGAGGAAGCACTAAAGAAAGATATACTTTCAATAGAGGAAATGCAACAGCTTATAAACACCACATATCACGGGCAGAACCCAGAAACAAGACGAGCGTTTATTTTCACATTATATACAGGAATAAGATTTTGTGATATTAAAGAATTAAAATACTCAAATGTGGACTATGCAAACAGAGTACTAACATTTAATCAGAAAAAGACACAGGGACACAGCAGTAAAAGCTATGTGTCTATACCTTTGAATGATGGCTTAATTTCATTAATCGGGACAGCCTCAACGGATAACCCAGATGAAAAGATCTTCAAGTTACCAAGCCAAGAAATGTGTTTGAAAGCGTTAAGACATTGGACAGCAAAAGCGGGTATCACTAAACATATCACGTGGCATTGTACGAGTCACAATAAAATCTTTTATTGATTGAATATCATCGAGTTAAACACTTTAAATAATGTAACTGCTAACGATTTAGAAACGAGCAATCTTCTTTATCTTTTACAACTTTGCGATATACAAAGAACGCTTCAATTACAAGTGCAAAGATAAATCAAAAATATGAAAAGCAATGTATTTTGCTTTGTTTTTATAGATTATTAAATTTTGAAAAGAACATAATTGTTCTTCACAAAAGCAAAGTTGCCATCTTATGAAGTGCTTACAAGTTTCATATTCGGCATTATAAACATGGAAAGTGTTAAAAAGCATTTTGCTTCCTTACAATGCGACTTTAAAAATTCATGTTTATGATTTTTTTTTGTAAATTTGTAACCAAATTCAAAATATCCCTTAATTCCGCAACACTTTGATTTAAATTAATTTATAAGT
>HF993159.1 GCA_000436795.1 Bacteroides sp. CAG:1076 | reverse complement strand
TGTAAAATTAAGTAGCTAAGATTTTGTTATTTCAGATTAAAGTATTATTTTTGTAATACAAAAATGAAGCCGCACTTGCAGAATCGGGAAACTCATCAAATTATAAGAAATACCGAGAACAGCTTCATCTTCCAATGGCGGGCCACGCCTTCGGGTAGCATTTATGCCGGTGGATTACAAAGGGGGAGAGCACTCAAATCATGTTTATCGGAGTTTCGTCACGCCTCGGGTGCGGCTTTTCTTTTTAGGTTAAGCGATGGTTTTATTTCAGGGGAATATAAAACTTCGCTTTTGTTTTTTCTGGACTATTCATTTTTTATTAATCTGCTTTAATATTCCTTTTATGATATTTTATTTTTCCGGTACAGGCAATTCTCGTTGGGTCGCAGAGCGCTTAGGTGAACTTTTGGAGGAAGCTGTTTGTTCTATAGCAGATATACTGGCGAAAAAGAACAGCTTTGTTGCTGAGGAGAATACAATAGGTATTGTTTTTCCTGTCTATTCGTGGGGACCTCCTGCGGTTGTTCTCCGTTTTATAGCTGAGCTTCAGACTATATGTAAGCCTGAGTATGTATATTTTGTTTGTACTTGTGGAGATGACGCAGGTAAGACGCCGCAGCTTATTCGTCGTGCTTTTGAGAGAAAAGGCTGGATATGTAGTGCGGGTTTCTCTGTGATTATGCCGAATACATATGTGGCTTTACCCGGTTTTGATGTCGATCCGTTGCCGGTAGCACAAGAAAAGCTGAAAAAGGCAGAAGATAGAGTTAAAGAGATTGCATGTAAACTGGCAGCACGTGAGCATCTGATGGATTGTTGTGAAGGATCTCTGCCTTGGTTGAAGACGTATATTGTTCACCCTTTGTTTGCGCACTTTTTGGTGTCGGCTAAACCTTTTCGGGCGACAGAAGCTTGTATATCATGTGGAAAATGTGAGGCAGTCTGTCCGCTTCATAACATCCGTCTGACAGATGGAAAACCTGAATGGGGAAATCATTGTGCGATGTGCTTGGCCTGTTATCATCATTGCCCGAAGCATGCCATTGAATATGCTAAGGTAACCCGGAAAAAAGGACAATATGTGTTTACCAAAATAAAAGGAAAATAGCCCTTCAAGGAAGAAGGGCTGGTACTATAGCTTCTATTTGATTTTCTACTTTGTCGGGCAAGCGGGAGAAGAAATCTAAACCTGTAACGCTTTCTACGGAATCTACAGAAACCATATATTTCTCCAGTTTGTTATGCCCTGCTTTATTGTTGAATAGAAATCCCATTGCTACCGGATTCTTTCGATTATAAATTAATATCACTTTAAAGAAACGGTCAGGCACAGCCACTTTGTGTTGCCCGATACGCTTGGGAGTGGGAGAGTCATAGATTGGTCCGCAAGCAATATAGATGCTGCCATATTTTTTAGCCCATCTGCGGCATTCCTCTTCTAAGTTCCCCCAGTCATCGCGGTTCAGTTTCTGGTTTTGAGGGCAAATATTGCTCATATAGAACGACTCTTGCATTGCTTTTTCACTCCATTTCATGTCGGCTGCCGGAGCCATGTGCCCTCTGTCGTAGCCCGAATGTGTATAATCGGAATGTTCTACCCGAGGTTCTGGCAAATCAGGGTCAGGAAGAAATTTATTCTTTCGCTCTTCATTGCCACTTGTTTCCTGACGTGTCAGTTCCCATGCAACCCAGTTAGGTGTTTTGTAGAAGTTATTATACGAAATAGTGAAAGCGGTACGAGTCAATCTGATTTCATCACGTTTCTGGGTGGAAACAGGAATTTCCAGCTTCGATGCAATATCTTTTTGCCTGTTCTCTTTCGCATCTTCCGATATTTTTTCAACATACTGAGTTGCATTGTCCACGGTTTGTTCTACCTGCTGTTTTAGGGAAGCCGATCTTGCCGTATCATTATTCTGATACAAATAGAGAGCGGCAGCTATGATTATGACAAGAAGGATAAAACCTTTCAGCGAGCCGGTAGAATTGTTCTTCTTTTTACTCATGTTCTGCCAGTTAGGACAATTTAAAACGAATACGGAAAATTCCCTCTTTATAGTCGGAACTGATGATACGGAAGGTACCTATTTCCGATGTATTAGTTACGTGCAGTCCGATACACAGGCATTCGTCATAGTCGCCTACTCGTACAACCCGAACGGTATCCGAAGCTCCGTCGGGCAGTCTCTTTAAATCGAACCGTCCCTTGGCCTCTTCTTGGGTGATGTATTCAGTAGTAACAGGCAAATGTTGTGCTATTACTGCATTTACCGTACTTTCTATGCGTGCGATATCCTCTTCTGTAGGGGCCTGAGGTAAAGCAAAGTCGAGTTTGCTCTTTTTCTTTTCGATATGAGCCGAAACAGCGCGTCCACATCCAAAGAGGTTTACCATTGTACGGTTTACAATATGTTCGCAGGTATGCATAGGCGGATATTCCTGCTTGTTATGTTCATTCAGTTGAAGTTCTTCCATGATTAGTTTTTTATTGTTTATATTGTTATTGGTCTTTGCGGTTACATCATTCTATATCTGGTAGAATGATGAATTTTTATTTTCAATCGGAATGCAAATATATGCGATTTTTCGGGGAAAATATTCATAGAAATATTCTTATCTTCACGTATGGGCATAAAAAAAGGAGTACCGCTGTACTCCAACCTTTGTTAACCTTAAATCTAATACTATGAAAAACACATTGCAAAGGTAGGGACTTTTTGTGATTCTACAAATATAAAAGATGATTTTTTCTGCTGTATAACATTGTTTAAGAATTACCTTGCTGTAAAGGCTTTTCATTAACATCTGTTTTACGTACCTTTGCCTCATTAAAACTCATAATGATATGGCATTTGAAGCGACGAAAAGAGAATGGGGCGAACTATATGCATTTTTTCGCCTTCTGGCAGACGGTTATGTGTATGCCGGAACTCCCGATGTGAAAAGAAACGAACAGCAGCGCATTCCTGTAGCAATGGTACAGCGAGAGGAGCATGATGGCACGCGCCAATATATTGTAGAAAAAGACAATATCCATGTGAAGGGAGAGAAAATGGACAAGCTTGTACCGCGCGAAGACTTTGAGACTGTTGCCGAGTTGATATTACAGGCCATTCGTAACAGCCGGCAGGATGATGTGACTTCGCCCGATGGAGTGGAAGAGTTCCTGGATGAAGTGGCTATTTATGATCTGGAGGCTAAGACTGACGACCGCACGGACTTTAGTGTTGCTTTCTATGATGTTACTGCGCCGCTTACCGGCTTTTGTGTTCGCTCTCGACTGGGGATGATGTTTCCGCTGCTTGATGGTGGGCGTACGGCCAATTTTAAGTTTGAACAGACCGGCGTAAAGTTTGCTGTACCGACAATAAATAAGATAAATGCGGAGGGGGAGGAAGATGATGTGATTGCCCGTATGCTGATGATTGAACGCTTGGGAGGCGTTTTAAAGTATAACGATGTAGCCGACAAGATATTCCGCAGTAATCTTGCAATGCTGGACTTGCATATGGGACGTCTGCTTGCCGAAATGACGCGCTTAATGTGGTTGGACGGCATTACCAAGGTTTCAGATCTGACGGAGGAAGTGAAGCGCTTGAACCCGCTTAAGATTAAGGATGAACTGATAAACAAACATGGCTTTTACGAATATAAAATAAAGGAGTTTCTTTTGGCATTGGCTACCGGTATGCGTCCGGCTAAATTGTACAACGGTACCGAATCGGCTATCAGTGGCTTTTTGTTTGTGACGGGCGAAGGTGAAGTGTTGTGCTATCAGCGTGCTTATCGTCAGGTATTTGCCGATTTCCTGTTCTATAATTCTCGTCTTGAAAAAGGCTCCACGGAAAAAGATAAGTATGGTTATCTGGAACGTGAAAACGGAGTTTATTATTTTAAACTGAACCTGAAAATCGGCTTGTTGAAACGTTGACTCTGATGTATATGCCATAGGGCGTATGCAGGCTTTAAATAATTAATGATCTATAGATCAAGAAGTATCCCGTCGTCGAATATTTTTCGGTGGCGGGATATTTTCTTTGGAGTATTTTCTCCTAAGAACGTCACCGTCTTTTTTTATTTTTTGTACAAAAAATAAAAATGTTTGTACAAATTTTTGTTCCCTTTTCCGCATTTATGGAAGAAAAGCTGCGAGGGAGATTCTTTTTTTCCCTTATATTGCTTCAATAGTATTTGCAAGCCAGATTGTCGGGTGCCTGCGCTTTCATCTCTTTTCTCTTGAATTCTCTGAATTTGTAACTGAAGGAGGGTGTATCTTTATGACGAGGTTTAGATACTTTTTGATATCTTGAATCATGTTTGTGTATTTGTCTGTCTTTTCATTCTGTTTGATGACTTTGCTGAACTTTTCGTAAGTTGGTTTCCTGCTTGTCCGGTGCATTCTTCCATGCAAGAAGCTTGATTGGTAGCAGATGAAATTCTTGGAAAATCCTTTTAGATTTTTGTTGTAGCAGGTAACGGCATTCTTGCATTGGTGGAGCTGGATATAGCTTACGGTAGCATGTTTCATGCGGTAAAGTTCTCTGCTTTTATATTATTTCTATTGTAAGTATTCGATAAACTCCCTCGTATATTGGGTAACG
>HF993158.1 GCA_000436795.1 Bacteroides sp. CAG:1076 | reverse complement strand
TAAATTAATTTAAATCAAAGTGTTGCGGAATTAAGGTTTATAATTGACATAAATGTATGAAGTCTTTAATTCTGGCAGACAATCAGGTGGTGACACGGTTAGGAATAAAGTTTTTGGCCGTTGAGAATGGAAGAACTGCTTCTTCTATAAAGGAAGCGGGGTGTCTGCATGATTTGTCTCTTCTGCTGGCTTCTTTCCCGGATGCCATTGTGGTTATTGATTATACATTGTTCGATTGTACGGCCGATCAGTTGTGGGTATTGAAAGAGCGTTTTCCTGCATCGGTCTTTATTCTTTTCAGTGAGGCCTTGAGTGAAGATTTTGTACGCCGGATGGTTTTAGGAACCGTACAGTTTAGTCTGTTGCTGAAGGATTCTGATTTATCTGAGCTGCTTGCTTGCATGAAAAGTGCAGAGCAGGGGAAACAGTTTGTGTGTGCAAAAGTAAAAAGCTGGTTGTATACTGAAGAGAGGCGGGTGTCTGCGGGGATTCCTCAGTTGACTGCTACAGAAAAAGAGATACTTCGTTCGCTTGCTTTAGGTAAGAGTACGAAAGAAATTGCAGCCGAACGTTTTCTGAGTGTGTATACTATTATGACGCATCGTAAAAACATTTTCCGGAAACTGAATGTAAACAACGTACAGGAAGCTATCCGTTATGCTTTGCGTGCGGGGATAGTTAATGTGGCAGAATATTGTATCTGATACTGAAAAGAAAGAAGTGAATTACTCCATTATAAAATAACCATATGGTGGGTTTGTAAAAATCCCTCTTTATTTTATCCTCGCAATACATAAATCAAGGATAATACAGAGGGATTTTTTGTGTTGAATACTTTAGACTATAGAATATTAATTTTTAACTTCTGTTTTGAGGTGTTTGATGGTTGTAATGAAAATCTTGGTTATATTTTATCGAGCGCCTGTTTCAGGTCGGCAATCAGGTCGTCCACATGCTCTGTTCCGATAGACAGGCGGACGGTGCCTGGTTTGATCTGCTGCTCCTCCAGCTCTTTTTTATTCAGCTGTGAATGGGTTGTAGTAGCAGGGTGAATAACCAGTGATTTCATATCGGCCACATTTGCCAGCAGTGAGAATATTTGCAAATTGTCTATAAACCGTTGAGCTTCTCCTATTCCTCCCTTAATGTCAATTGTAAAGATGGAGCCTCCTCCTTGCGGGAAATAGCGTTTGTAGAGGAGATGATCGGGGTGGTCGGGTAGTGACGGATGATGTACAGCTTCTACTTTAGGGTGCTTGTTCAGGAATTCCACTATTTTTAAAGCATTGGCTACATGGCGTTCCACGCGAAGAGAAAGCGTTTCCAGTCCTTGCAGCAACAGAAAAGCATTAAAAGGGCTGATTGCGGCCCCGGTATCGCGTAGTAGAATAGCACGGATGCGGATAATGTAGGCGGCGTTTCCGGCAACATCGGTAAATCGTATGCCGTGATAACAGGGATCTGGTTCCGTCAGTTGTGGAAATTTTCCCGAGGCTTTCCAGTCGAATTTGCCAGAATCAATAATAACCCCTCCAAGACTTGTTCCATGTCCGCCGATAAATTTGGTTGCCGAATGCACGACGATGTCTGCTCCATGTTCTATCGGGCGAATCAGATAAGGAGTACCGAAAGTATTGTCTATTATCAGAGGAATCTGATGAGCGTGTGCTATTTGTGCAATAGCCTCTATGTCGGTTACATTCGAGTTGGGATTCCCCAGTGTTTCTATAAAAATCAGTTTGGTATTTTCCTGCAAGGCTTCTTCGAAGTTTTCTACACGGCTCGGGTCGACAAAAGTTGTATTTACTCCCGAAGCGGGAAGAGTATGGGCCAGTAGGTTGTATGTTCCTCCGTAAATCGTATTGGCGGCAACGATATGGTCACCGGCTCGGGTGATATTTTGAAATGCATATGTAATGGCAGCGGCTCCCGATGCTACAGCAAGAGCTGCAATACCTCCTTCGAGTGCGGCCATACGTTTCTCGAAAACGTCTTGTGTGGGGTTGGAAAGACGTCCGTAGATATTGCCCGGGTCCTGCAGCGCAAAGCGTGCCGCAGCATGGGCGGAGTTGTGAAATACGTACGATGTAGTCTGATAAATAGGGACAGCACGTGCGTCGGTTGTTGGATCTGCTTGTTCTTGTCCCACGTGTAGTTGAAGTGTTTCGAAATGAAGTTTTTTGATGTCCATAGTTGTAATGATTTTGTATGTTGGCTGATTTTATGGCTTAAAGAGGATATTCTTCGAAAGCGTAAAGTACAGTCGACAGATAGCGCTCTCCGGTGTCGGGTAACAATACGACAATATTTTTGTCTTTGTATTCAGGCATACGTGCTAATTGTAGTGCGGCGTATGTCGCTGCTCCCGATGAGATGCCTACCAGTAATCCTTCTTGTAAAGACAGTTCTCTTCCTGTTCGGATAGCGTCGTCGTCTTTTACGCGTATTACTTTGTCTACGACTTCCGGGTGATAAGTTTTCGGGATAAAGCCTGCGCCTATACCTTGTATTTTGTGCATACCCGGTTTGTCGCCTGAAAGGACAGCTGAGGTATCAGGCTCTACTGCGATGATTTCAATCTGAGGGTTGTACGACTTCAGTCCTTCACCTACTCCGCTCAGTGTTCCACCTGTGCCTACTCCGGCGATGAATACATCTACTTTTCCGTCGGTGTCTTGCCAGATTTCCTTGGCGGTGGTCAGGCTGTGTGCTCGGGGGTTGGCTGGATTTTCAAACTGCTGTAGAATGACGGCTCCCGGAATCTGGTCACGAAGTTCCTCGGCCTTTCTTATGGCTCCGCTCATGCCTTCGTTGCCGGGTGTGAGAACCAGCTGTGCTCCCATGGCTTTCAGAAGATTTTGTCTTTCCAGACTCATGGTTTCAGGCATGGTAAGGATAGCTTTATAGCCTTTTACTGAGGCTACCCATGCCAGTCCTACACCGGTATTGCCGCTGGTAGGTTCAATGATTACAGCTCCCGGATGCAGGATACCTTTTTGTTCGGCATCTTCTATCATGGCGAGAGCGATACGGTCTTTTACACTTCCTCCGGGATTAAAGAATTCCAGTTTGGCGATAAGATGTGCTTTTGCCTCGTAAGTTTTGCTTAAATGCTCCAGTTCCAATAGCGGAGTATTTCCAATCAGTTCGGTGAGGCTTTTGTAGATTTTTGCCATAAGCGCTTGGTTTTAGTTGCTTCATTGGCAAAGTTAACAGATTGTGGGTGGAATAGCAATACCCCATTTAGGGTATATTGGAAAAGGGAAATAAAAAAAAGAGAAGTAATACTTCTCTTTTCTGGTTGCGGAGGCCTGACTCGAACAGACGACCTTTGGGTTATGAGCCCAACGAGCTACCAACTGCTCCACTCCGCGATGATATTTCTTTTGGTTTATTTTGAAGCTTGAAGCTCCGTTTTAGTTGCGGAGGCCTGACTCGAACAGACGACCTTTGGGTTATGAGCCCAACGAGCTACCAACTGCTCCACTCCGCGATGTTATTTCTTAATTGCGGTGCAAAGGTAAGGACTTTATTTTAAAAAGACAAATTATTTAGTGAAATATTTGACTAATTTGCTGCTTTTCTATTGAAAAAAGTCAGATGTATACGTAAATTTTACTTTTTTGCTGTGTGTATGTTTAATTTTTTCCTAAAAATACGACAGATTCTTGTTGAGCTTATGAAGGTTAACATATTGTGATTTGTAGTTCGTAACTGTTTTTTCATAAACTCTTCATCTTCGTGACGGAAAATATACCCCGAATTTGTGTAGATAAAAGAAAAACAGTAATTTTGCTCACAATATACATAGATTGTGCAATAGGAGAGTTAGAATGACTGTACTGAAGACCAGAGCTAAATTGGTAGACGTTGCCCGGCAGTTGTTTGCCAAAAAAGGTGTAGAGGCTACGACGATGAACGACATTGCCATGGCTTCTAAGAAAGGGCGTCGTACGCTCTATACTTATTTTAAAAATAAGGATCAGATTTATATGGCTGTGGTAGAGTCGGAACTCAAGATGCTTTCGGATACAATGGATAAGGTTGCCAGGAAGCCGACTGTACCCGATAAAAAGATTTTGGAGCTGATTACTACTCATTTGGACATCATAAAGATGGCAGTTTACCGCAATGGGACTCTCCGGGCTGATTTCTTTCGTGACATCTGGCGTGTAGAGGCGATGAGAAAATACTTCGACAACAATGAAATTAAGTTGTTTCGTGAAGTGTTGAGGGAAGGAAAGGAGCAGGGTGTATTCGATATTGACAATGTGGAGATTACGGCGGATATTCTACATTATTGCATTAAGGGAATTGAAGTTCCGTACATTCGCGGTCAGATAGGGGAGGACCTTGACGATGAAACAGGCTGGCGATATGTATCGAAGATTGTATATGGAGCATTGGGCTGCCAGAAGGAAAAATAAGTTTAATCTTTTAAATATAAAAAAAACATGGGATTATTAACAGGAAAAACAGCTATCGTAACTGGTGCTGCTCGTGGTATCGGTAAGGCTATCGCAATGAAATTTGCTTCAGAAGGTGCAAATATTGCGTTCACAGACTTGGTAATTGACGAAAACGGAAAGAATACAGAAGCTGAAATCGCTGCATTGGGCGTAAAGGTAAAAGGTTATGCTTCGAACGCTGCCAGCTTTGAAGATACAGCAAAGGTTGTAGAACAGATTAAAGAAGATTTCGGTACGATCGATATTTTGGTAAACAATGCCGGAATTACTAAAGACGGATTGATGATGCGTATGAGTGAAGGACAGTGGGACGCTGTTATCAATGTAAACTTGAAATCGGCTTTCAACTTTATCCATGCCTGCACACCTATTATGATGCGTCAGAAGAGTGGTAACATTATCAACATGGCTTCTGTTGTAGGTGTACATGGAAACGCTGGTCAGTGTAACTATTCTGCTTCAAAGGCAGGTCTGATTGGTCTGGCTAAATCTATTGCTCAGGAACTTGGCTCTCGTGGTATTCGTGCAAACGCTATCGCTCCGGGTTTCATCATTACAGACATGACAGCTAAATTGTCTGACGAGGTGAAAGCTGAATGGGCTAAGAAGATTCCTTTGCGTCGTGGTGGTACTCCGGAAGACGTTGCAAACATCGCTTTGTTCCTGGCTTCTGACTTGTCTGCTTATGTATCAGGACAGGTTATCCAGGTAGACGGTGGTATGAATATGTAATAGATAAATAGTAAATAATCGGGGATGAAGGATGGGGAATCTTCGTGCTGGCATATGATGCTGCACATGTTCTTCATTCTTCATCTTTTTATTTCAGGGTATTATGACCGTAGTATACGAAGACAACCATATTATAATAGTAAATAAAACGGCATCCGAGATTGTACAGGGTGATAAGACGGGAGATGTTCCATTGTCTGAAACTGTAAAACAGTATCTCAAGGAGAAGTATGCAAAGCCCGGTAATGTGTTTCTGGGTGTGACACATCGTCTGGACCGTCCGGTAAGCGGACTGGTTGTATTTGCCAAAACCAGCAAGGCATTGAGCCGTCTGAACGATATGTTCCGTAACAGTGAAGTGAAGAAGACTTACTGGGCCATCGTAAAGCAATGTCCCCCTGCCGAAGAAGGCGAACTGGTCAACTATCTGGTGCGTAATGAAAAACAGAATAAATCGTATGCTTACGATAAGGAGGTGAAAGACTCCAAGAAGGCTGTTCTCGACTACAGGCTGATAGGGCATTCGCAGAATTATTATTTGCTGGAGGTAGATTTGAAAACAGGACGACATCATCAGATTCGCTGTCAGTTGGCAAAAATGGGATGTCCTATCAAAGGCGATTTGAAGTATGGCTTTCCTCGTTCCAATCCTGACGGAAGCATTTGTCTGCATGCACGGCGGATTCGTTTTATCCATCCGGTGTCGAAAGAGTTGATAGACGTTACGGCACCTGTACCTTCGGGTAATTTGTGGAATGGCTTTGAAATGGACTGATTAAAAGAAAAAACGGAAACGCTTCACAGCGTTCCCGTTCTTTAAAAAACACATAGGCATCTTCATTTTTTTAGATGGTTGCATTTCAGGGGGATGAAACGCAACTTTCTCTCTTTTGTTTTTTATGGGGTTGGGTTTATAGTTTAGTTTCTGCCTCTTTTATGTTGTATGGAGTGTGTGTTTATCAATTCTCTCTATTATATATTGCAATCGGCGTGCCAAACTGTGTGCTGTCTGTAACTTGCTGTATTCCTTATAGTTGAAGAAACTGGGCTTTTTGTTAAAGTGTGGAAAGTGTGGAATGAGTGGGGAGTGTTGTGGAATTATTCCACACTTTTATCATATTTGCCTTTGTATATAACGGCTTTGTATTGAACTTATCCTATATTATACAATTTCATTTTATTATATAATGTCTTACGGTCGATGCCAAGCAGAAGCGCAGCCTTGGTCTTATTGTTACCTGTCTGTTGCAAAGCATTCAAGATACGCTGTTTCTCTACTTCTTCATCATGTAGGACAAACGATGAGGCTGGCTGGTGAGTCGACGGTTGGAAAAGAATTTCATCCCCCAGATCGTGTACCGTGATAAACTCTCCCCGTGCCAGTAAGGTAGCACGTTTCACGATATTTTTTAACTGGCGGAGATTACCGGGCCATGAATAGCGCTGAAGTGCCTCGCTGGCAGCAGCATCGAAACCAATCAAATCGCGTTCCAGTTCACGGTTGGCCTGATCCAGGAAGAAATTGGCAAAGAGCAGAATATCCTCAGGGCGTTCTTTCAGGTCGGGCATACGCAGAGTAAATTCATTGATACGGTGATACAAGTCCTCGCGGAAGTTGCCTTTGGCTATTGCTTCCGTCAAGTTTTCGTTCGTTGCACTAATAAGTCGTACGTCAACTTCTATTTCCTTTGTTGAACCAATACGGCGAATGCGCCGTTCTTGCAAGGCACGCAACAGTTGTACCTGTACCTCGTAACTCAAGTTACCTATTTCATCGAGGAACAATGTTCCACCGTTCGCTTCTTCGAAAGCACCTACTTTATCGTTCAGAGCGCCGGTAAATGAGCCTTTTATATGGCCGAAAAATTCGGAAGCAGCCAGATCCTTAGGAATCGAGCCGCAGTCGATGGCAATAAAAGGTTTGCCACTTCGTTTGCTTAGTTCGTGTATTCGGTGTGCTACATATTCTTTTCCCGTACCGCTTGCTCCGTTTATCAGAACAGACATCTGAGTAGGAGCTACCAGACGTACATAGCTGAATAACTGATGTGCAGCTTCACTTTCTCCCTCCAGAAAGCTTTGTGGAGCTGTCTTTTCCAGTTGTACTTCGGCAGCCGCCATTTCCTGTTCCGGTTTTTGTATGGCTTCTTTTATTTTTTTCAGCAGTTCATCAGGCTGCACCGGTTTGGCGATATAATCGCTTGCTCCTTGTTTGATGGCCTGTACGGCTGTCTGGATTTCTGCATAGCTTGTCATGATAATAAAAGGAGTGGTACACGACTGGCTGCGAAGCCATGCAAGCAAATGGATTCCGTCCTGATCGGGCAAACGCAAGTCGGACAGAATAAGGTCATAAGAACGTGCCGAGAGTTGCTTCTTGGCTCGTGAGCTGCTGCTTGCCGTATCAACTTCAAGCCCTTTTTTCCCCAGCCATGTTTTCAGCATGGTAGAAAAAGTCAAATCATCTTCAATTATTAGAATAGACGGAACCATATAATTTTCTTTATCCGGTGTGTTTACTATTTAAAAACGCCTTGTTCTTTTCGATGGATTCTTGTCTGCATTTAGCTCCAGATATCGTCATGCGATTATCGGAATGGCATTTCATTCTTTGGTTTATTTTCCATGTATATCAAGGCAATATTTATACAAAGATAGTGTTTTTTCGCTATTGTATTTTAGAGCCTGTTCGAATTTTTCGAAATGTGGTGACGAACAGGCTCTTTTTCTAAGTTTTCTTTGGATATCGGGAAGTGTGCATTAGTCTTCTTTATCACCGTTTATAGCCTTACGTGCCTGCTCTATTACATCGGCAATGCAAGCCAGTGCAGTGTCAGCCTGTTCTCTTGCTTCATCAGTCATTTCCGTTTTTCCCCGGTGGAATTCCAGCCATTGCAATGCCGGAACAGCTTTTTTAGCTTCGATCATGGTAAATGTGGGAAGCATTTTATGAGCTACCGCACACAAATCTTCCATATTCCCGGTTTCCAAAGCCTGTTTCATCCGTTCGTAATTTTTGGAACTTTCTCCGATGAAGGTTTCCAAAATCTCGTGTGCCGCTTCCGGATCATCTCCCGAAAAAGCTGTCAGGGGAGAAAAATTGTATCTGTTGCAGGCTGTTGCAGGCATGTACCTGTTTTCTTCCTGAGAAGGGACTTCTTTCCAGTCTGCCGATGTATGAGTCTTGAAAATCTTCAGCAATTCATCTTGGTTGAACGGCTTATGCAGGCAACCGGAAAAACCTTTGGCCTGAAAGTCCGTTTCATCCATATCGCTTCGGGCGGTAATGGCTATTACGGGGATTGTCTTTGCCTGCGGTACGTCGAGGCTGCGTAGCTTTTGAAGCAGTTCGAAACCGTTCATGGCTGGCATTTGTATGTCGGTCAGCACTACGTCGAAAGGCTCGGAAGCTATCAGTTTAAACAGCTCTTCGGGCTGTTCACAACTTTTTATGACGGGAGGAATACCATGTTTCGTATGATTGAACAAGTCGTAAATCATCACTTCCGTCAGATTTCGTTGAATACGGTCATCGTCTATCAGCAGAATACGCCATTGCTTTTTATCGTCGGGCAATGTCTTTTCCTGAGGAACAGGAGCTTTGGTTACCTTAGGAAGGTACAATATTACCTGAAATGTACTTCCTTTTCCCGGAATGCTCTCGATTGAAATCTCTCCGTTAAGCAGTTCTACCAACTTCTTGGTTATGGATAATCCCAGTCCGAAACCTTCCTGTCCCTGAGCACTCCTTAAGCGTGTGAATGCTTGGAACACACGCTGCTGCTCTTGTAAGTTCATTCCGCATCCAGTATCTTTCACACTGAAGCTGAATCGGTTCTGTCCATAATCTATTTCTATGGTGATACTACCTTCGGCAGTAAACTTCAGTGCATTCGATATCAGGTTTTCTGCAATCTGCCGTATGCGGAACGGATCTCCTTCCAGATTGAGGGTATGCGATATATGCTCTTTCAGGTTAAGAGAAAGTCCTTTCTTTTCGGAACTGGGTAGAAAACTGGTATAAATGCTTTCGAATAGTTCATGGGGATTGAACGTGACCGGGTGGATATCCATTTTTCCGGCTTCCAGCCGATGATAATCCAGCAATGAAGTAACCAAATCCAGCAAATGATGTGCCGAACTTCTCATGTTATGCAGGTAGAACTGTTGCCGTCTGTCCTGCACCAGTCTGATTAATAAATCAATATATCCTATGATGGAACCGGCTGGAGCCTTTATGTCGTGCGTGATGGTCAGCATCAGTTTTTCTCGTGCTACGAGTAAGTTTTCGGCATACAGCTTAGCCTTCTCCAGCTCTTTGCGGTAATGGTTGCTGCGTGTAATGTCCCGCCAGATGATGGTAAAGAATATCAGTACCAGCAGAACCGCAAGGATGGCGATGGTTGCCATGGTCCATGCCGCCTGCTGCCGGATATTTTGTTCGTGTTCGATTCGGCCTTCCATAGCCTTTTGTTCGTCATCTTCTATTGTTTCCAGCAACTGGTTGACCCGCTGGCTGACCCTTCCTCCTGCAATGCGTAACTGGTTGATTCGTGCGTCGAGGGTACGCTGGCTTTCTTGTCTTGTCTGAAAGACCTTGTGCTGTATGGAAGTCAGCATTGTGGCAATGGTATCTACCGGGTTGTAAGCTTCGTCTATCGTATCGGTATACTCCTCTTGTATGATGTTGTCTACCTGTGTGGAATCGGGCTTTCCGGGCGAGAATACATCGGCCAGTCGCCTGAAAAACTTTTTAGGTTTGTGATGAATGGTATAAGAATTATGATGTGTAACGACACGTCGCCGCACATGTGTGCTACCCAGTATGGAATCTTGCTGCATGATCAGGCTGTCCAGTTGCTGGCGATACAGTTCGTCAGTCGGACTTTGCCGCATGGCTTCGAGTACCAGTATCATGTTCTGCTCTTTGTTGCGTACCAGCGAGCGTACGGTATCCAGACGCATTTGTTGCAGCGTATCGGTCAGAAGTTGCTGGAGTGAATCAATAAGGGCGCTGGCTTCCTTCATTGCTTTTTTGTATTTGGGGTATTCATTCAGGCGCCCGATACGCAAGGTCTGTCCGATAATTTCCGCTTCGTACAGTTGCGTCACAATCTGGTGCGTCGTTTTCCGCCGGGTACTGATAGTTTCTTCCAGTCCCGTAGGAGTTGTAAGCAGCGTCATTTGCTGGTAGATGTATCCGATAGCCCCGAAGAGCAGACAGATAAGTAATATATATCCGAAGGCAATTTTAGTAGAAGTGGAAAACATAATCAGACTCCTTTCCCGGTTTTATACCTGAACCTGAGGTAATACATGATACCGGCGCTGGTCAGTCCGAACGGGAAAGCCATCCATATGCCGGTTATTCCCCAGTCGAAGACAAAGCCGAATAAATATCCCAAAGGCAGTGATATGATAAAATAAGCGATAAACGAGAACAGCATCATCAGCCGTACATCGGCGATGCCTCTCAGAGAATTGGCGAAATTGATTTGCAATCCGTCGCCGAACTGATAGAGGAGGAACGGGATGATGACCTGAGCCACCATGGCAGCTACAGTTGCGTCATCGGTAAACCATCCGCCCAAGTGATTGCGCAGCAGGTAAATAGGAATGGAAGTGCAGACAATCATAATCAGAATGATGTGGAAACCTACGTTTGCCGTACGCCTTACGTTTCCTATATCTCCCTGTCCGAGGAAGTTGCTGATACGGACCGAAACGGCAGCTCCCATGCCATAATACATCATGAAGCAGATTTGTGATACAGCAATCATAATCTGATAGCTGGCAAGTTCTGCACTTCCCAGCCAACCCACCATAATGGCACTCAGGCTGAAAGAAGCCGTTTCCATGCCCATCTGTGCGGCAATGGGCCAGCCCAACCTGTTCAATAGATTAAAGTCGGACTTGTTGATTCTTCCCCGGCGAAAGCCTTCCCGGAAAGACAGGTAGCGGCGGGTTCCGAAAAATAAGACCAGATAGGCTATTACCATAAGGGTACGTGATACCAGCGTGGAGATACCGGCACCCAGTAATCCCAGTTCGGGCATACCAAGCTTACCATAAATAAGAATGTAGTTGCCGATGATATTCAGAATATTGCCGCTTAGCAAAATCCACATCGAAACCTTGGTATCGGTGATGCCGTCGGAAAATTGCTTGAATCCGTTGAACCATAAGACGAAAGGCAGGGAAACCAGCAACACCATGAAGTAAGGCCGCATGTGAGGTATCAGCTCGACTGGCTGTCCCATGTGGTCAAGGTTCAGATAAAGCATTGTCATTACCACGCATACGATGACTGCCAGTAAGGTGTTGGCCGCCAGACTGTTCTTGAGGGTTCTTCCTACTTCGCTCACTTTATGCTGCCCGAACAGGCTGCCTACTACAGGAGTCAGTCCATAGGCAAAGCCTGTACTGAAAATGATGGCAAGGTTGAACATATTGTTTACGAAGCTGGCAGCAGCCAGTTCCGTAGTGCTATGGTGACCAATCATCAGCGTATCGGCAAATCCCAGTACGATGACTCCTATTTGTCCGATGACAATCGGAAGTCCCAGTGACAATAATGCGCGGTAATGTGACTGACTCATTTGATTGCTTTATAGTATAGAATGTTACAGTTTTCGGGTACAAATGTCCGGCGTGCCGTATCCTGTATCTGTCCGACCGTAACCGAACGGTATTTCCCGACTTCCAGATTTATGTCCTCTGCACGTCCCAGCAACTCGAAGAATGCCAGGTTTGTCGCTACGTTCAGGTAATTGATGTTATTGAAAATCTGTTCACTTTCGTAGCGGTTCTTTACCTTCTCCAGTTCATCTTCCGTTACCGGAACCGTTTTTAACTTATCGAGTTCCTGCCATACGGCTTCTTCTGCCTGTTCCAGTGTGATGCCCGATGCCGGTTTACCCGTAATGTGCAGCAGTCCTTCGTCGAGGCTTCCCGAAATGTAGGCATCGATGGAGGTAAAGAGTTTTTTCTCTTGTACCAGTGTCTGTATGAAACGCGATGAACGTCCGTTCGACAGCAGGTCGGTGATGATGTCGAACACGTGATATTCACGATGGTAACGGTTGCACATGTGGAAGGCCATATACAAGGCATCCACCGGCACTCTTCGTTCTACACTGCGGCGGCGGATGGCTGTCTGAGGACTTTCGGCAGGCAACTGGCGCTTAGGAATCTCGCGTGCCGGTATCGGACCGAACCATTTTTCTGCCAGACGGACTGTTTCGTCGAAGGAGATGTGTCCGGTAACAGCCAGAATAGCATTGTTCGGAGCATAAAAACGGTAGAAAAAACTCTTGACTTCGTCCAGTGTAGCATTGGCAATATGACTGATTTCCTTTCCGATAGTCGGCCAGCGGTACGGGTGAGTCTGGTAAGCCATTTCGCGCAACAAGTGTGACGCGTCGCCGTAAGGCTGGTTCAGATTGCGCTGTTTGAATTCTTCGATGACTACCTGACGCTGTACTTCCAGACTTTGCGGGCTGAAGTCGAGGCTCAGCATCCGGTCACTTTCCAACCAGAATCCTGTTTCCACGTTCTGATAGGGCAGTGTAATGTAGTAATTGGTTATATCGTTATTGGTCCATGCGTTGTTCTCGCCGCCGGCATTCTGTACCGGAGTGTCGTAGTCGGGAATATTCACCGATCCGCCGAACATCAGGTGTTCGAACAGATGAGCAAAGCCGGTGTGCTCCGGATCTTCGTCGCGTGCTCCTACATCGTACAACAAATTGAGGGCAACCATTTGGGTAGAGTTGTCCTCATTGTGCACGATACGCAGCCCGTTGGGCAATGTATAATGGTTTACTTGTATCATTCTTTGTCCGATTTCTCTATTACAGAAGCCTTCAGTATGCGTACATCCTTTTCAGGACGGTCGCTACGGTTCGTCTTTACTGCTTCGATGCGTGCTACTACATCCATTCCGTCTACCACTTCTCCAAAAATCGTATAGCTGCCGTCCAGATGTGGAGCTCCGCCTACTGTGGTATAGGCCTCTATCTGTTCACGGGTAAACTTCAGCGCCGGTTCTTTTTTCACTTCGGCACGTGCCTGTGCTTCGAGGCTGTCTTGCAGTGCCATCAGACCTTCCATGTCGTTGGCTTTACGCATTTTATAGATTTCTTTCATGTGCTTGCGTGCCAGTGCCTGGAATACTGTGTCGAGTCTTGCCTCGTTCAACTGGTTTTCCATGTTGATCATCTGAGCTTCGGAGTATTTTTTTCCAGTAACAATATAAAACTGGCTGCCTGACGATTCTCTTTTGGGATTGACATCATCGCCTTGTCGTGCTGCAGCAAGTACCCCTCTTTTGTGGAAAAATTTCGGATTGATTTCTGCCGGCAGGGTATAGCCTATATCTGTATAACCCAAGTTGGAAGTCGTATCGCTTGCTGTCTTACTCTGGGGGTCTCCAGCCTGAATCATAAAGTTTTTGATTACGCGGTGGAAAAGTGTGCTGTCGTATACACCTTCTTTCACCAGCTTGATGAAATTGTCACGGTGTTTAGGCGTTTCGTCATACAGCTTTACGGTAATATTTCCCATCGTCGTTTCCAAGCATACAAGTGTTTCGTTTCCTGTTGTCATAGAATTTTCTTTTTTTTGACTTCCGGTGCATGCGGTCATGCAGCAGAGAATCAGGGTGAATAAAATGATTGTTTTTTTCATACGGAATGTGTTTTGTCTGCAAAGGTACAAAAAAGACGTGGCATTTCGGGATATTGTTTTTGTTTTTTGGAAAGGTCGACTTTGTCTGTCGGAGGTTCCTTTGCATCTGTTATCGGCTGAAGAATAGCTGTTGTCGCGGGAATATAAAAAAGATGTCAGCACATTTGGGAAAAAACGTGCTGACATCTTTTTATTTTTTGTACAAAAAATTTTTGTTTTTGTACAAATTTATGTTGAAATATCTTGGGTACTTGTGCTCAATGCCTTATTCTGCCAGACTAAGCATCTGCGCTTCCTGAGGAACATAATCTCCCTGGAAGAAACGGCTGGCACGGAGCAGGTGACGCCAGATGCTGACCAACTCCTGTGTTTCCTGAAGGATGTTCAGGTAAACCATCGAGGCTTTCAGGCTGGCATTGTCTGCTTCCTGCATGCGGTTCATCTGCTGCTTGCGCAGAGCTGAAATCTTATTTTTCAGGGCATCACCTTTTACCAGAATGTCATCGGCCTCGGTATAGTTGTTGTTTTCTATCGCTGTACGTGTACGTTCCATTAACTGGCAGAGTTCTTCGCGTATCGGAAGGAATTCTGTTATACACTCTTTCGAAATCGGGTTGAAGTTATTGTCAACATGTTCCTTGCAAGGTTCGCAGATACGCTTCAAGCAGTAAAGCATCTGTTCGCAACTGTTGCTTCCCAGATGGAACCACGTGTTCTTTTCGATAGCTATTGGAATAGGAATACGACGCAATCCTAAAATCTCTTTACGACGGCGTTTTTTCAACATCTTCTTTTGCTCGTCGGTAGAGTTCATGACTCTTTTCAGTTGCTTCAGGTCTTCGTTGATGAAACCGTCGGTTACTTGCATGTAAGCCTGTTCGGTGTAAGCGATATAATCTGTCAGGGTACCTTTTACATGCTGGCGGAGCAGTGACAGAATCTCTGCCTTGTCTTTGCTTGCCATCATACGTTTGAAGATGTCATCCTGCTGTTCCGACTTTTCTTTCTTGCTGTACTTGATGTTGCTGCGGATAAGCAGGAATACAGCTACACAGATAAAGATGAACATGCCCACGAAACTTGTGTAGAACATGATGGCAGTTACCAGTGCACAGATGGTAAAGGCTACGAAAGCAGTGATGAACCATCCGCCGATGACCGACAACATTCCGGTGATACGGTATACGGCACTTTCACGTCCCCACGCACGGTCGGCAAGTGAAGAACCCATTGCCACGATAAAAGTTACATAGGTAGTAGAAAGGGGGAGCTTCATGGTTGTACCGATGATAATCAGCAAACCGGAAAGAACCAGGTTGACTGCTGCACGGACCATATCGAATGCAGCTCCGTTTTCCAGAATGACTTCGTCTTTATTGAAACGGCTGTCTATCCAGCGGCGCATGCCTGCCGGAATCACCTTAACCAAAAATTCGTTGATTGCTGTCGCGCGGCGGACGATGGTACGTGCCAGTGCCGACGAACCGAACATCTCGTCACCCTCTTCCTGACGAGCCAGATCGACAGATGTCTTGATTACATTCTTCGCTTTCTTCGAGGTTGCCAGTGCATAAACCATGATGATACCCGAAGCCAGCAGGAAGATAGCCGGAGTCTTGGCTGATGACATCAGCGAGGTCATCATAAAGTCGTGTATGCCTGCACCGTTTGAGTTGGCTACATAGTCGGTATAAGCTGAGAAACCAGCCAGAGGCACACCGATAAAGTTTACAAGGTCGTTTCCAGCAAAAGCAAGAGCCAGCGAGAATGTACCCAGCAATACGATGATGCGGAATACGTTAACCTTGCACCAATGTAGGATTTGCATCAATATGGTGAAGAAAACAAAGCATCCTGCTACGAGCAGTGTTGTGTTTTCGTCTATCCACGCAAGTGATTCGGCACTCATGAACGGTGCACTTTTCAATCCTTTTATCAGGACGAAGTAGGCAAGTGCAGTTACAGAGATACCACCAAATACGCCAATGGTCCACGAAAGATGTTTCTTGTAATTAAAGCTGAAGATAAGACGGGAAATGTATTGTACTACAGTTCCGGCGATGAACGCAATGGCAACCGAAAGGAAAATACCCATGATGACAGACAATGCTTTTTCGGTATTCATCATATCTCCCAGAGAAAGCAGTCCGGTATGGTCGCCGATTATTTTCAGAATAGCAAGAATAAATGTACCTCCCAATAATTCGAAAACCATTGATACGGTAGTCGAGGTAGGGAGTCCGAGAGTGTTGAATACATCCAGCAGCACAACATCCGTTACCATAACGGCAAGCAGAATACACATAATTTCATAGAAACTGAAATTGGCTGGTTGGAAAATACCATGTCGGGCGATGTCCATCATGCCGTTGCTCATGATTGCACCTACGAATACGCCGACTGCCGCAACGATAATAATCGTTCTGTACCGGGCAACCTTTGCACCTACGGCGGAATTCATGAAGTTAACTGCATCGTTGCTGACACCTACTAGCAGGTCGAATATTGCCAGCATGAAAAGGAAAATAACAATTCCTAAATAAAGAGTTTCCATATAATACTATAAAAATGATTTTTTAGCGTGGCAAAGTTATGGAAAATCTGTCAGATGGCTGTTGTTATACGTGTTACATTTCTGTTACAAAATGCGCAGGGCCTATGTTATGAGGGGAAATTGTTTTTTTTAGATTTTCTTCGCATGTTTATCTATTGGAAATTCGTAACTTTGTGCCCTAAACAGGGAATTATTATAGTAATTACTAAAATATTATAGCAATGTCAGAGTCAAAGAGAATAAAAACGGCCTTGGTATCGGTATATCACAAGGACGGTTTGGATGCGATCATTCGTCGTTTGGCGGAAGAAGGTGTAGAATTTTTGTCGACAGGCGGTACACGTCATTTTATTGAGAGTTTGGGATATTCTTGTCATGCAGTAGAAGATCTGACCGGATACCCTTCTATTCTGGGCGGTCGTGTTAAGACACTTCATCCGAAAGTTTTCGGTGGTATTTTGTGCCGTCGCGAACTGGAAGAGGATCGTCAGCAGGTGACTAAATATGAAATTCCTGAAATCGACCTGGTGATTGTCGACCTTTATCCGTTTGAAGATACCGTTGCTTCGGGAGCCGATGCTCAGTCTATCATCGAAAAGATTGATATAGGTGGTATCTCGTTGATTCGTGCCGCTGCGAAGAACTTCAATGATGTTGTTATCGTAGCAAGCAAGGCTCAGTACAAGCCGTTCCTCGACATCATTACAGAAAACGGCGCCGTTACTACACGTGAAGAACGTCGCTGGTTTGCAAAGGAAGCTTTTGCCGTATCTTCTCATTATGACTCGGCTATCTTCGGATGGTTCGACGGAGGCGAAGATTCTGCTTTCCGTTATGCAGCTGAACAGCCGAAGGTGTTGCGCTATGGTGAAAACCCGCATCAGAAAGGTGTTTTCTTCGGCGATCTGGACAAGATGTTTGAACAGATTCATGGAAAGGAAATCTCTTACAACAATCTGCTCGACATCAATGCGGCTGTCGACTTGATTGATGAATTCAAGGGTGAAACCACATTCGCTATCCTGAAGCATAACAATGCTTGCGGACTGGCTTCTCGTCCGGTATTGGTTGATGCATGGCGTGCGGCACTGGCTGGCGATCCTGTTTCTGCTTTCGGAGGTGTGCTGGTGACAAATGCGGTAGTAGACCGTGCTACAGCTGAAGAAATTAACAATTTGTTCTTCGAAGTAATCATCGCTCCCGATTACGATGTAGATGCTTTGCAGATTCTTACCCAGAAGAAGAACCGCATTATCTTGGTCCGCAAAGATGCTGAAACTCCGAAAAAACAGTTCCGCTCTTTGCTGAACGGTGTATTGGTGCAGGATCGTGACTTGAAGACTGAAACTCGTGAAGACCTGAAACAGGTTTCCGAAAAGGCTCCTTCGGATGCTGAAATAGAGGATATGCTGTTTGCCAACAAGATTGTAAAGCAGAGCAAGAGCAATGCTATCGTACTGGCTAAAGGCAAACAATTGGTTGCCAGCGGTGTAGGACAGACTTCGCGTGTGGATGCTTTGAAACAGGCTATCGAAAAGGCTAAATCGTTCGGATTCGACCTGAACGGAGCGGTAATGGCAAGCGATGCTTTCTTCCCCTTCCCCGACTGTGTGGAACTTGCCGATAAGGAAGGTATCAAAGCTGTTATCCAGCCGGGCGGATCGGTGAAGGACGATCTGACATTCCAGTACTGCAATGCGCACGGTGTGGCTATGGTGGTGACTGGAGTGCGTCATTTTAAACACTAAAATAACTGGATAATCAATGAAGAGTGATTCTTCGTTCATTATTTAAAAAAGATTCTTCAATAGGAAAATTATGGGATTATTCTCTTTTACACAAGAAATAGCAATGGATCTTGGAACTGCCAATACGATTATATTGAGCAATGACAAGATTGTGGTAGATGAACCTTCAGTGGTGGCACTCGACCGCCGTACCGACAAGATGATTGCCGTGGGCGAACGTGCCAAGCTGATGTATGAAAAGGAAAACCCAAACATCCGTACCGTTCGTCCGTTGCGTGATGGCGTGATTGCCGACTTTAACGCGTGCGAACAGATGATGCGTGGTTTAATTAAGAAGGTAAATACGGGACGCCGCTTGTTTACTCCTTCACTCCGTATGGTTATCGGTGTGCCTTCAGGTTCTACCGAGGTTGAGTTAAGAGCGGTGCGCGACAGCGCTGAGCATGCTGGTGGACGTGATGTCTATCTGATTTTTGAACCGATGGCTGCTGCTATCGGTATCGGACTGGATGTGGAAGCTCCCGAGGGTAACATGATTGTTGATATAGGTGGTGGTTCTACTGAAATTGCTGTCATTTCATTGGGAGGTATCGTTTCGAATAACTCTATCCGTATTGCCGGAGATGATCTGACTGCCGATATTCAGGAGTATATGAGCCGTCAGCATAATGTAAAGGTCAGTGAACGTATGGCCGAACGTATTAAGATTCATGTAGGTGCTGCCCTGACCGATTTGGGTGAGGAAGCTCCGGAAGATTATATCGTACGTGGACCAAACCGTATCACGGCATTGCCTATGGAGGTTCCGGTTTGCTATCAGGAGATTGCTCACTGTCTGGAAAAGAGCATTGCTAAGATAGAAACAGCTATCCTGAGTGCATTGGAAAATACACCTCCAGAACTGTATGCTGATATCGTAAGCAACGGTATTTATCTGGCTGGTGGCGGCGCGCTGCTGCGTGGACTTGACAAACGTCTGACTGATAAGATCAATATTCCGTTCCATATTGCAGAAGACCCTCTGTTGAGTGTTGCCAAAGGAACGGGTATTGCATTGAAGAATGTCGATCGTTTCTCATTCTTGATGAGATAAAATATACTTGTGCCTTCGGGCATTTGTGAAAATTGCGGAGCCTTTTTTATAATGGCTCCGCATTAATCTTGATATTTTTCTTCTCCGAAGTTGTAGGTATGCGAAATCTGCTGAACTTTTTATTGAAATATGACTACTGGTTGCTCTTCGTCTTGCTGGAGATTGTAAGCTTCATTTTGCTGTTTCGCTTCAACAGCTATCAGGGAAGTGTATTTTTTACTTCCGCCAATCGTGTTGCTGGCAGCGTTTATGAGGTGGCAAGTGAGATAACCTCTTATTTCGGGTTACACAAGGTTAACCGTGATCTGGTACGCCGTAATGTGGAACTGGAATTGCAGGTGGAATCGTTGAGTAAAGCTTTAAAGAACTATACGCGCGACACTACGGATGTAGAAAAACAGATGTATACGGATGTGCTGGCTGATTATTCTATCTATCCGGCTGAGGTGGTGAATAACAGCGTGACGCATGTGGATAACTATATCACAATCAATAAGGGCTCTGTTGACAGTATTCGTACCGAAATGGGAGTAGTGAGCGGAAATGGGGTAGTCGGCATTGTATATCAGACTTCGGCTCATTACGCTATTATATTGCCGGTATTGAATTCCAAAAGCAGTATCAGTTGCAAGATTCAACGGACGGATTATTTCGGATCGCTGAAATGGAACGGTGGTTCTTCACTTTATGCATGGCTGAAAGATATTCCCCGACATTCAGAATTTTCGCTGGGTGATACGGTGGTAACCAGCGGACATAGTGCCGTCTTCCCGGAAGGAATTCCTGTTGGGGTAGTCGATGATATGGCAGATAGTCATGATGGATTGTCGTATGTGCTGAAGATCAAACTGTTTACTGATTTCGCGCGTTTGAACGATGTGAATGTGATTGCTTCTCGTGCACGGACGGAACAGGCTGTGCTCGAAGATAATATAAAATAAAGGATATGGTATTGTTCTTACATAGATTGGTATGGTTTGTCTTTCTGGTACTGCTTCAGGTACTGGTATTGAATCATGTGCATATCCTGGGCTATGCAACTCCTATGCTTTATGTCTATTATATATTGGTGTTGAATGCCGAGATACCTCGCAAGTCGTTGCTCTTGCAGGCTTTTTTCCTGGGACTGTGCGTGGATATATTCAGTAATACACCGGGCATGAATGCTGCTGCTGCCACTATGATGGCGTTTGCCCGTCGTCCTTTGCTGCGGATGCAGATGCTTCGCGATGTGACGGACGATTATATACCGGGTATCCGTTCAATGGGATTTTATCCTTTTTTCCGGTATGTATTAAGTGGAACGGTCGTGTTTATGGTGACTTTGCAAATAATTGATGCTTTTACTTTTTTCCGCATGAGTGAACTATTGTGGAAGATTGTAACAGATACGCTAATGACGGTAGTGGGTGTTATCTGTATAGACACTATAAGGAGGAAGAAATAGTGGATCGGAATTATAAGCTGTCAAAAAGAAGATATGTCATAGGTGGTGTCGTCCTGACGGTAGTTGCTCTTTTTATTATTCGCTTGTTTGCCTTGCAGATATTGAATGATGACTACCGGAAGAATGCCGACAGCAATGCATTTCTGAAAAAAATTCAATATCCGAGCCGGGGCGTGATATACGACCGTACCGGAAAGTTGCTGGTTTATAATCAGCCGGCTTACGACATAACGGTTGTCATGAAAGAAATTACCTCACTGGATACTGCCGATTTGTGCAGTACACTGCGGATAACGCCCGAGTTTGTACGCCGTAAGTTTCACGACATGAAGGACCGGCGTTTGAATCCCGGATATTCTCCATATACCAATCAGGTCTTTCTGACTCAGCTCTCTGCTGAGGATTGTGGTATCTTTCAGGAAAAACTTTTTAAGTTTCCCGGCTTTTACATACAGCGGCGTACTATCCGGCAGTATAATTATAATGCGGGGGCGCACATCTTAGGTGATATTGCCGAAGTTTCCAAGCAGGAGATGGAGGATGATGACTATTATCTTCCGGGTGATTTCATCGGAAAGCTGGGAGTTGAGCGTTCGTATGAGAAACAACTTAGGGGAGAAAAAGGGGTGGAAGTCCTGCTTCGCGATGCACACGGACGTATACAGGGGAATTATATGGATGGAAAGTTCGATAAGGCACCTGTACCGGGAAAGAACTTGACGCTGAGTCTGGATATTGAACTTCAAATGTTGGGCGAGAGATTGCTGGAAGGTAAAATTGGCAGTATTGTAGCTATTGAGCCCTCTACGGGTGAAGTGCTTTGTCTGGTATCATCACCTACTTACGATCCCAGTCTGATGATTGGCCGTAGCCGAGGCAAGAATCACATCGAGCTGTCGAAAGATCCGTGGAAGCCTTTGCTGAACCGTGCAATCATGGGAACGTATCCACCGGGATCTACGTTTAAGACCACTCAGGCCTTGACCTTTCTGCAGGAGGGTATCATTACTCCGGGTACAATGTATCCGTGTAGCGGAGGATTTTCGTACCGGGGACTTCATGTCGGTTGTCACTCTCATCCGTCTCCTTTGGCTTTGATACCTGCTATCGCTACTTCTTGTAACGGATATTTCTGCTGGGGATTGTTTCATATGATCGGAGCCCGTCAGAAATATGGTTCCGTGCAGAAAGCCATGAATACATGGCGCGATTATATGGTATCTATGGGATTCGGTTATCAGTTGGGTATTGACTTGCCGGGCGAAAAGCGTGGTATGATCCCTAACGCACAATATTATGACAAGGCATATCGCCGTTCGTGGAATGGTTTGACCATCATCAGTATTGCAATCGGTCAGGGAGAGGTTACGGCTACACCTTTGCAGATTGCCAATTTGGGAGCAACCATTGCTAATCGGGGATATTTTGTAACTCCTCATGTCGTGAAGGAAGTAGAAGGAGAAGCGCTTGATTCGATGTATGTGAACCGACGTTATACGAAAGTAGAAAAAAGCCATTACGACGAAGTTGTGCAAGGTATGCGTGCGGCTGTATTGGGAGGTACGTGTAGTTTGGCAAATATTCCGGAACTGGAGGTCTGTGGTAAAACTGGTACGGCACAAAATCATGGGAAAGACCACTCTGCATTTATGGGATTTGCCCCGATGAATAATCCGAAAATAGCCATTGCCGTTTATGTAGAGAATGGTGGATGGGGTGCTACATACGGAGTACCTATCGGGCGACTGATGATAGAAAAATATTTGACCGGGAAGCTGACCGAAGCAGATGAGGCATTGGCTACCGATATTCAAAACCGTAGAATTGATTATGGCTTACAGGAAAGATAGTTTATGGAAAACGGTTGACTGGTGGACGATAGCTCTTTATTTCGTCTTGATCGTATGTGGCTGGTTCAGCGTATGCGGAGCCAGTTATGATTACGGTGATCCGGATTTTCTGAACTTTACGACACGTGCCGGAAAACAGTTGATGTGGATTGGTTGTTCTTTCACATTAGGTTTTGTACTGCTGATGCTGGAAGATCGTTTGTATGATACATATGCTTATCTGATTTACGGAATCTTGTTGCTGTTGCTTTTCGGAACGATATTCAATCCGCATGAGATTAAGGGATCGCGTTCGTGGATTGTATTGGGCCCGGTTAGTTTGCAGCCTGCCGAGTTTGCCAAGTTTGCTACAGCACTGGCTTTGGCCAAGTATATGGGCGAATATACCTTTTCCATGGAACGGGGACGGAAGATGCTGGTTGCCCTTGCCATTATCCTTGTTCCGATGTTACTGATTATTTGCCAGAAAGAAACAGGTTCGGCTTTGGTCTATTTGTCATTCTTCCTTGTTCTGTATCGGGAAGGAATGACAGGGTCTATTTTGTTTGCCGGGGTATGTGCCGTAATTTATTTTATTGTCGGAATCCGTTTCAGTAATGAACTGATGGCCGATGGCTTTACTTCGTTGGGAGAATTTGCCGTATTGGGATTGATTGTACTTTTTACGTCATTGCTGGTAAAGGCATATTGTAAAAACAGCGAACGGGCGGTAATTTATATTCTGTCTTTTGGCATTGGTTCGATGTTGTTGGGGTGGCTGTTCTCTTTGTACGTCATACCGTTTAATGTCGTTTATTTGCAAGGTGTAGTATGCGGAGCCCTATGTATTTATTTGGTTTATTTATTTCTGCATGAGCGCATTCGCAACTATCTGTATATATTGGTTTTTGCAATAGGTTCGGTAGGATTTCTTTTCTCTGCCGATTATGTGTTCAATGAAGTGCTTGAACCTCATCAGCAGATACGTATTAAAGTATTGTTAGGAATGGAAGATGATCCTACAGGTGCCGGTTATAATGTAAACCAGAGTAAGATAGCCATTGGCTCGGGAGGATTTCTGGGAAAAGGATTTCTGAACGGTACTCAGACCAAATTGAAGTATGTACCGGAGCAGGATACCGACTTTATCTTTTGTACCGTAGGAGAGGAACAGGGCTTTGTAGGCTCCTCTATCGTGATTTTGCTGTTTGCCGCATTGATATGGCGGTTAATCTACCTTGCCGAGCGGCAAAGCACGCGTTTCGGAAGGGTATATGGCTATAGTGTGTTAAGTATCTTTTTCTTCCACCTGTTTGTTAATATTGGAATGGTTCTCGGACTGACTCCTGTTATCGGTATTCCTCTTCCTTTCTTCAGTTACGGAGGTTCTTCGCTTTGGGGATTTACCATTTTACTGTTTGTCTTTCTGCGTATTGACGCTGCCCGTGAAAGTTGATAGACGCATACCTACATCACTGATTCCCTTCAGCGATTTGTCGCGCATAATATGAACTATTTGCAGCATGCTGTCGGCTGTCGAGAGATAGATCGGTTCATTGGCAGTAAAGGTAAACTGGTATAAGTTTCCCGATGTGCCTTTTCCTTTCCAGTTTCCCCACTTGTCAGCCAGTTTCAAATGTAATGTGTCTGGGCGTTTGTCGGGAGTGAGCGGGTAAAGTACTTCCAGCCATATATCCTGATATGGATAGTTTTCTGTATGTCTTAATCCTATTTCCAGACTATAATGATGTCTGGTTAGTTGTGATGGCAGGGTATATTCCAAGGTATCCTGTTTAGGCCATCCATTTTCACTTAGGTTCTGGTAAGTATGGTAGACGGTATCATCATTGCAGGCCGCCAGGGAGAATAATAAGCTTAATATTCCCCCCGCGGTGCGGATATATGATGAAGTTTTTAGTGTGGTCATGCTATTTCGTTGTTGTTTTTTCGCACCTGCCGGCGTGGACGGTTAGGTTGTCTGTTGCCTCCTTCCGGCTGCTGTTGCTGGGCACGTGCTTCCGGCTGGTTAGGTTGTTGTTTGTTGTCGGCCGGACGGGGAACGTTTCCTTGTTTTTTCCCTTCCGGCTGCTGTTGCTGGGCACGTACCTCCGGCTGTTGACCCGGTTGTTGTCTGTTGTCGGCTGGACGCGGAGCATTACCTTGCTTCTGAGGACGATTCCCTCTGTCATTCCGGCGTTTTTCTCCCTGACGGTCTTCTTTCCGTCTTTCTTTTCCGTTGGTTGTAGGGATATTTGCAGAAGCTGCTGTATTATTTTCTACCTTTACCTGATTCTCAACCTTTTCCTGATTAGGCATATCCTTGTTGGGTAGAAGCTTCTGAGCATTGTTATCCTGTTGTACATTAGCCTGACGAGCCTCTCCGTTTCTTTTTTTCTTTCGGTTCTTATTATTCCGGCTTTTATCGAAACGGGTTACACTTTCCTGTTCCAGCAAATCTTTCGGACGTGCTGGCTCATGCATCCCATTGTCATTTAATTTTTCAGGCTTTTCACCACGACGGTTCATGTTGATTACTTCGAAGGCACGACGTGCAGTAAGAGTAACTTCGTTGGCAAGGAAACTCTTGTCGGTAGAATAAATGATTTCTCCTTTCAGAATATCAGCCTTGAAATAATAGTACGTCGCATCCATTGTTTCGAGTGTAATCTCTTTGCTGGGAAGTCGTTTCTGGCATTCTACGTAGGCATCTACTTCGTAGTTGAGGCAACATTTCAGCTTGGCACATTGTCCTGCCAGCTTTTGAGGATTTAACGAAATATCCTGATAGCGTGCGGCCCCTGTAGATACAGAAATGAAGTTTGTCATCCATGTAGCGCAACACAGTTCCCGTCCGCAAGGACCGATACCGCCGATGCGTCCTGCTTCCTGACGGGCACCGATCTGTTTCATTTCGATGCGCACGCGGAAAGCTTCGGCCAGTACTTTGATAAGCTGACGGAAGTCTACTCGTTCATCAGCGATATAATAGAAGATAGCCTTGTTTCCGTCGCCCTGATACTCCACATCGCCAATTTTCATTTGCAGCCCCAGTTCGGCAGCAATCTGGCGTGAACGAATCATTGTAGCATGTTCACGGCTTTTGGCTTCCTCATATTTTTCCATATCCACCGGTTTTGCCTTGCGGTATACACGGCGTATTTCAGCATCCGGCTTTATATTAGCCTTACGCATCTGTAACGGTACAAGGCGTCCTGTCAGCGTTACTGTACCTATATCATGACCCGGACTGGCTTCTACGGCTACGATGTCACCTTTTTCCAGTTTCAGGTGATTGCTGTTCTTGAAATATCCTTTCCGGGTATTTTTGAACTGTACTTCCACCATATCCTGTTCTTCGCTGTTGCCTGGTATATCTGCCAGCCAGTCGTAGGTATTCAGTTTATTATCTTGTCTTCCGCAGCCCTTGCAACACAATGAGCCACTTCCGTTTTTCAGTATAAATTTGTTCATAGTTTCAATTCTTTAGTAGTACAATCATTTTCAGGGCGAAATCGAAGAATACGAATTTAGGGTTTACATTCTGTTCGATATGTCGTCCGGCTTCCTCCAGCTCATCCATGATACCCATGACGTTTCTTTCGTTGACGAAAGGAGCAAATCGAGAAGCAAATTGAGCTTCTTCACGTCCCAGAAAATTCATTTCCGAACAGTGGAAGTTATATATAAAGTTTTCCCGTATCATGCGCTGGCAGTATGCCAGTAGATTTTTCTGTCGTTCTCTGCCTAATGCAGCAACTTGTTCACTCCAGGCTTTCATCTCCTTTAAGCGTCGTGCGTAAGCCAGTCGCATCAGCGAAGTGAACAATTCGAAGAAGAGGCGGTTCTCTTCTCCCAGATGTATGTTTTCTATTGCCCGCAATACACTTCCCGCAGATAGGTGTGCGATATCGGCTGCATCGTCCGGCTGGAGCATGTATCGTGTACGTAATAGTCCGGCTATGTCATCCTCACTCAATGGAGGCAGATTGAAGCGCTGCATACGGCTGGTCAGGGTAGGCAGGATATTTTCAGGTGCTTCACTCACCAGTAAGAACAAGGTATAGGCGGGCGGCTCTTCAAGGAGTTTTAGTAACTTGTTTCCGCATTCTGCATTCATCTTTTCCGGAAGCCATACAATCATGATTTTATAACCTCCCTCTCCCGCTTTCAGAGAAAGTTTCCGTTGAATTTCATCACTCTCGCGTACAAAAATCTGTGCTTGTTGGTTTTCTGCTCCCATGCGTGCCAGCCAGTTGGCAAGCGAAAAATAAGGCGAATCGATAATCTGCTGTCGCCATACATCAATGAAATCGTCGGATACGGTGTCGCGTCCGGCTTTTTTCTTGATGACCGGAAAAGCAAAATGAACGTCGGGATGTATCAGTTTGTTCATTTTTATACACGAAGGACATTTACCGCAGGCGTCTTCTTCACCCGGATTTTCGCAACACAGATAGCGTGCCAGTGCCAATGCCAGTGGTAATTTGCCTGTACCTTCTGCACCACAGAACAGTATAGCGTGTGGCACTCGTCCCTCGTGAACGAGTGTCAGTAAATGGCGTTTCGCCTCATTTTGTCCTATGACGTCTTTAAAAAACACGGTTAATAAATTTCTTTTGCTACGCGGCGTACGCTTTCTGTAGCTCCAACGGTATAAAAATGAATGCTGGGAACACCGTGAGCTATCAGTTCGCGGCACTGGTTAATACACCATTCCACTCCCAGTTGACGGGCTTCTTCGTCCGTCTGGCATTTTAAGGCTTCCACAGCCAGCTCCTGAGGCAAGTCTACTTTAAATGTTTTGGGGATGACAGACAACTGAGACAGTTTGCTGAACGGTTTGATTCCCGGAATGATAGGAATGTCAATTCCTTCTTGACGCACACGGTCTACAAAATCGAAGAACTTGCGGTTGTCGTAAAATAACTGTGTTACGGCATATTCCGCTCCCGCTTCGACCTTTTTTTTCAGCCAGTAGATATCCTGTTCCATGTTAGGAGCTTCTTCGTGCTTCTCCGGATAGCAGGCAACTCCATAGCTGAACGGTCGTACTGGTGCTTTGATCGGTGAACCATCGACAAACACTCCACGGTTGAAGTCATTGATTTGCTGTTCCAGTTCTACGGCGTGTGCATAGCCTCCTGACTCGGGAGTAAAGACTTGTTCGTGTTTAGCCTTGTCGCCGCGTAAAATCAGCAGGTCGGTAATGCCCAGGAACTGCAGGTCCAGCAGTACATATTCGGTATCCTCACGTGTAAATCCGCTACATAGAATATGCGGCACTACCGTGATATTATACTTGTTCTGTATGGCTGCTGCCACTGCTACCGTACCCGGACGGCGACGGATTCGCTTACGTTCATATAGCCCGTTGCCCAGTTCGCGGTAAACATACTCGCTACGGTGCGTAGTTATGTTAATATATTTCGGGTCGAATTCGCGTAAGGAATCGATGGTTTCGTATAATTTTTCTATCCCTGTGCCTTTTAATGGAGGAAGTATCTCAAATGAAAAGGCAGTCTTTTCAGGTGATTTGATTAAGTCAATTACTCTCATTTCACTATTTTTGCGCCTTGTTAAGGGGTTACATATTTGGCAAAAATAAGAAAAATATTGTACTTAACGGGAGAATGTTTCTTAAAAAATTTAATTTGGTTGCCGATACATCAGAGCACGGGGGTAAACAGATGAGCGAACCATCCGACAAAGCGTTTCCACGGCGTTCGTTTCTTGTAAACCTCCTTGGTCATAATCGTACTGTTTTGCTTGTCGGCACTGAATATGTCAGTCAACTGTGAGGTTATCGGAAGGTCGAATACAAAAGCATTTATCTCGTAGTCATATCTCAGGCTGCGGCTGTTCAGGTTTGTACTTCCTACCGTACAGAAGCGCTCGTCTACCATCATAACCTTCGAATGGTGAAATCCTCCGTTGTAAACATAAATATGGGCTCCCTTTTTTCTCAGCTGATTGGCGAGATAGAATGCTGCATCGGGGGTAAAGCTGATATCCGACTTACCGGGAATCATAATTTCTACTCTGACTCCACGGTCGACGGCTCTTTCGATTGCACGGCGTATGCTGGCAGTGGGAGTAAAGTATGGATTAATGATTTGTATCTTTCGTTCTGCTGTATTGATGGCTGCAATGTAGGCGTGCCTCATTGCTTCCGGAGATATTTTCGGAACTCGTTGTACAATAGCTACCTGATGACCGGCATGTACGGGTGCTGCATTCAGAGAATCTTTTCCAAAAGGGAAAAATTCATCACCTTCTATATGCTGTTTGGTTTCTTTGTTCCACATGGTAAGAAAAGCCTGTTGCAGTTTTTCCACAGCAGGTCCTTTGATGCGGATATGCATATCTCTCCAGGCTCCGATTTTGGGTAGTCCATTGATGTAATAGTCTGCAATATTCATACCTCCCGTATATCCGACCTTTCCGTCTATTACAACGATTTTCTGGTGGTCGCGGCTTGCGGCATGATTTACGTATGGAAATGTTATCGGGTCGAATGTGACGATTTCTATACCTTCCTTACTTAGTTTTTTGAGCAATCTTTTTCGGAGTGGGCGGTTGTTCGACATGTTTCCAAAAGCATCGAACATGGCTCTGACCTTTACTCCCTCTTTAACTTTCAGTGCGAGCAGGTCGAAAAGTGCATTTCCGATGGAATCATTTCTGAAATTAAAATATTCCAGATGAATATGATGCTTTGCCTTTTTGATTTCTTCAAAAAGGTCATTGAACTTTTCTCTTCCGCTTGGTAAAAGTTTCAGTTCATTATTGTTGATGATTTCTACGTTCTGCTCACGCAGATATCTTGCAAACAGAGAATCGGCAGGCAGGTATTCGGCTATTGTATCCTCTTCTGCCACATATGATTGTGATTGTGCATATCCGGGTACGCCGAATTTCACAATCAATAGGATTAAACAAAAAAATATTTTGTGAAATCTGTAGTCATTCATGCATCGATAGTTTTTGTGAGGTGCAAAAATATGGATTTTAATTAAGAATTAATAATGACTATGCCAGCTTTTCTGCAAATAGTTACTATTTGACTGTAAAATCAGATGAAAAGACCGTTTCTTGCAATCTGTTGAGATTACTAAAACTAATAATGTTTTTAGTTTGTTTTTTTATCTTTCAAGCATTTACTATAGTTTCTGCCTACAGGTATTTTGATTCCGTTATATAAAATAACTTCTTTGGAAGTATAGCTTGCGATACGATGTACCGGTACCACGAACGACTTGTGTACTCGTACAAATTTCCCTTCAGGGAGAAGTTCCTGCAAAGTCTTCATACTCATTTGTGATGTCAGAGTGGGCTGGTCGGTGAGATGAATGCGTACATAGTTGTCCATCGACTCAATATACAGAATGTCTTTCAGTCTGATATTCGTATTTTTATATTCTACTTTCAGAGTGATGTATTCGTCGGTAAATACCGGTTTGGCGGAAAGTCGTTGTAGCGTCTGCAAGTCTACGGCTTTCTGTACGGCCTTTTCGAAACGGCTATAAGAAAAAGGCTTGTGAAGAAAGTCTACAGCATTCAGTTCAAATCCGTCGAGGGCATATTGTGCATAGGCAGTGGTGAAAATAAGCATTACGCCGGGAGGTAAGTCACGAGCCAGTTCCGTACCATTTATGTCTTCCATCTCGATGTCGAGAAAAAGAATATCCGGCTTTGTCCTTCTTACCAGCTCCATGCCTGCAATCGGGTTGGTAAAAGTGGTAAGTTCTATGTTTCCATAGCGTCGGCAGAAGCTGGATATAATTTCCAGTGCCATAGGTTCATCATCGATGGCTATACATTTTATATTCATGACCTTAAATTGATGCTCAGTGTAACGGCATACTTGTCGTCTCTTTCTCCGGCAGACAAACTGTACTTGTTTGGATAAAGAAGTTCGAGCCGTTTTTTACAGTTTTCTATTCCTATACCTTTGGATGCTTTAGAAGCCGAATGGTTTAATAAGGGGTTACTGGTAGTCAGTAATAATTCTCCTTTTTCTGCACGGATGTTGATAAATGCTTCCCCCGATTTATGGGAAGATATACCATGCTTGAAGACATTTTCGACAAAGGTAATCAGAATCATGGGAGCAATGTTCATTTGTTCCGTATCGTCGTGTACGTAAGAAAAATGGATGACGAAATTTTCCGATATCCGGTATTTCTGAAGTTCTATATACTGGCGGATATATTCAACTTCGATGTGTAGAGGTATTTTGTCTTTAGTATTGTTGGCATACATATATTTCATCAGGTTGATGAACTGAATAAAGGCATCTTCCGTTTTAGGAGATCCCGTTACAACCATGGCATACAGGGTATTCAGGTTATTGAAAAGAAAGTGAGGGTTGATTTGTGCCTTATAGAGTGCCAGCTCGGCCTTTTTCTTTTCGAATTCCACCGCTTGCCGTTCCATTATCTGGTGATAGAGTTGCGTCAGCATACCCACGGCAGCACTGAAGGCTACGACAACTACATATAGAAACCATACAGCCTGTTGTTGAAGTTTGATTTTAGGAATGTGTTGCAGAAATCTGGTACGTCGCATGCGGTGCAACGGGATTTCCATCTGATAGCGGGTGATGAGGTAAGTACCGATTATCGTAAACAGTATGAGAGTGACGGCTATCCAGAATCGTTTTTTCCCGGCAAACATGAAAGGCATGGTGAACCGGCGGTTCAGGATGTATACGATATACAGCCACGAAACCAGCAGATATACAAATAGGGAATTGTTGATCAGCCATCGTTCGATGGGTAACAGCGTCATCATTGCCGGTAGCAGTACCAGACAAAAAATCAAGTCGATGTAAAATGGTAATTTTTTGATTTGCCACATATGCTTGTCCTTTTTTGCAAAAATAAAAGTTTCTGGTGGTTTAAGAAAATAAGAGAAATGATGTTTGCCACTACATTGGTGTCGTTTACCCCTACTTTGGCGAAACAACGTTTTTCATGTTTGCCGGTCAGTTATTTTTGTTGCGAGAAAGAAATTGAATAGGAAGAAAGCTATATAAAGTGATTATGTTTACGATGGCAAGATTTGTTTTTTTAGGAGTTGCTTTGCTGTGTTCGCTTTCTGCCGTGGCACAGACGCTGTCGGGAGTGGTAACGGACCAGAAAACCAGAGAAGGATTGATTTCGGCTACGGTACAGTTGATAGCCGGAGATGGGAAGACCAGCTATACGTCGACCGATTTGAAAGGAATGTTTCAGTTCAAAAAACTTCAGGCAGGAGCTTATACACTGCAAATCTCATACGTCGGATATAAAACCTATAAGGAAACAGTAACCGTCCCTGCGTCTGGAGAAAAGAAGGTGAGCGTGACGATGCGCGAGGATGTAAATTTACTGGGTGAGGTTTCCGTCAATGCCCGTGCTACGCGTGCCGAACAGAAAGGAGATAGCTTGCTGTATAATGCAGAGGCTTTTAAGGTTATGCAAGGCAGTTCGGCCGAAGATTTGCTGGCCAAGATGCCAGGTATAGTCGTAGAAGGTGGTAGTATTCAGGCTCAGGGAGAAGAGGTGAAAAAAGTTCTGGTGGATGGTAAGGAGTTTTTCGATGGCGACGTAAATCTTGCCATCAAGAACTTGCCTTCGGATATCATTGCCGGCATAGAGGTATTCGACAAAAAGAGTGAACAGGCAGAATTTACCGGATTCGATGATGGGGAGGAAGTAAAGACCATCAACATCGTTACGAAAGGAGGGTTCCGTCAGGGTACCTTCGGAGAAGTATCGGCCGGATATGGTACCGATGAACGTTATAAAGTAAACGGCAATGTGAATTTCTTCAATGATGACCGTCGTATTTCACTGTTGGGTATGTCGAACAATGTAAACCAGCAGAATTTCTCGCAGGAAGATTTGGCGGGAGTGATGTCTTCGGGAGCAAGCGGAAAACGGCGTGGTGGCGGACGTAAAGGCGGACGGGGAGGTGCTTCCGGTGGAAATGTTTCCGATTTTATGGTTGGAAGTACGGGAGGTGTTACTTCGTCTAACGGACTTGGTATAAACTATGTAGACCAGTGGGGAGAAAAATGGAAGGTAACGGGTAGTTACTTTTTCAATCAGTCGGATAATCTTACGCAGCAGCAGACCGAACGTGAATATTTTGATTTGGCTTTGCCGGGGATGACGTACAGCGAATATCAGGAAAACTCCATGAAAAACTGGAATCATCGTTTTAATATGAAACTTGATTATCAGATAAGCAACAGAACATCGTTGCAGTTCCGCCCTACACTGAGTTTCCAGAACAACGACAGCTACGGGATGTTGCAGGGAACCAATCTGCTGAATGGTACACCCGACAATGAAACGGAAACGTCCACCACGGGAGAGAACGATGCTTACAATGTAGGTGCCGACCTCATATTCCGTCATCGTTTTCTGAAAGAAGGACGTACCCTGTCGCTGATGCTCAGCGGACAGATGAGTAATACCGATGGAAATACTTATACCGATTACCTTAATACGTTGTATAATGCCGAAGGACTGTCGGAGGACGACAGCTTCAGTCAGTGGAAACGAACATTGAATCGTCAGTATACCTTACGCTCCAATTTGAGTTATACAGAAAAGCTGACCGACTGTCTTCAATTGCAACTGGGGTATAAGTTAAGCTATACCGATTCGGAAAATGACCGTAAAACGTATGGACAGTCGGCAGTGAGCGACCTTTACGACCAGTTGGATGAAAGTCTTTCCAACGAATATCAGTCGGGGTATCTCACTCAGGCTGGAAGTGTCGGACTTCGCTACCGTGCCGGCAAGTTCAATGCCATGCTGGGAGTTGATGCACAATGGGCTGACTTAAAAGGAGATTTGGTTTATCCTCAGGCTGACAATCTGTCGCACAGGTATTTTTCTGTGCTGCCGTCGTTTACCTTACGTTACTCTTTAGACCGCACCAATTCGTTCCAGTTACGTTATCGCAGCAAGTCGTCCGCTCCCTCGGTTACCAGCTTGCAGAATGTTATTGATAACTCCAATCCGCTTTTCCTTTCCACTGGAAATCCGAATCTGGACCAGCAGTTGTCGCATACGGCAAACCTGCGCTACTTGCGTACCACAAAGTCCGGGCATACCTTTATCGCTATGGTTGGAGCGACGATACAGCAGGACTATGTAGCCGACAGTACTTTTGTAGCCAAGGAAGATATAGAGCTTACGCCGTCGGTCACACTGAACAAAGGGGCACAGTTTACCCGCCCGGTCAATATGGACGGCTACTACAGTTTGCAGTCGATGCTGACCTACGGTTTTCCTGTCGATTTTATCCGCAGTAACATCAATCTCAGCCTTTCGGCCAATTATGCCAATGTGCCCACAATCTTCGACGGAGTAGAAAGCCGGACACGTGAACTGAATCTGATACCCAAAATCATAGTCGGCAGTAATATCAGCAAGAACCTCGATTTTACAGCATCCTATTCGGCTGGCATCAATAAAATGTTCAGTTCGTTGGATGCAGCAACCGGAAGCGACTATGTTACCCATACGGCTTCGGCCAAATTGGGGTGGACTTTTTTCTGGGGACTTACTTTCCGCAGTACATTCGACTATATCGGTTATACCGGCCTCGATACAGGTACGGAAGATTATTTCCTGTGGAACTTGTCGCTGGGCAAGAAATTCCTGAAAAACGATGCTGCCGAGATAAGAGTTGAGGCTTTCGATGTGCTGAGGCAGAATCAGGCATTTACGCATAGCATTGGAAGTAACTATTATGACTATATAAACAGCAATGTACTAAAGCCTTATGCAATGATAAGCTTTGTATATACAATTAGGTAATATAAAAAACAATTGACATGAAAAAGATTCTTTTTCTGGCCTTAGTGGCCTTACTGGGTGTACATACAGCCGATGCCCAGCGCAAAGGAGGAACACGTACTCCGGAACAGATTGTAGAAAATCTCGACAAAAAGTTAAACCTGACCGATGAACAGGAAAAACAGATAACCGAACTTTATACGGAATTCTTCAAGAAAGAACTTTCACGTGAAGAACGGAGAAGCGAGATGGAAAAGCTGAACGAAAAAATCACCTCTTTGCTGACAGACGAACAGAAAGAGGCTTTCGAACAAATGAAAAAGGAACGTCCTCAGCGCAAACGTTCCTGACTGTTTCGAGATGAAAGATGAGAAATGCTATCAGGTATTGTTTGCTTTCTCATAGAAAGTTGAAATGATTTTGTACAAAGAAAAAAAGTTTTTGTACAAAAAAATAAAAAACGTCGAGGGGAATGACCGTACAATTGCGCGTCTTTCCCCTTAAATAATGACTTTATTAAGTTTTTTATTTTGCCGGATGTTTCCTTATTGTCAGCCAGTAAGCCGTTACCACAAGTATACCCGTAACCACCCACGAAATAGGGTAGACATAGAGCAATACGTCGTATCCTCTCCATACCGGCGACACACAATACACCCAGATGATACGAAGCATGCAAGTACCTATTACAGTCATCAGAGCAGGAGTAAGCGATTTTCCCATTCCTCGCAGGGAAGAACCCGCTATCTCGTAACTGCAAGCAATGAACTGAAGCGCCAGTACAATGTGCATTCGTATGCTTCCGAAGTGCTGTACCATGGGCATATCCGAGAAGAAGCCCAAAAAGAAACTATGCTGCCAGGTGAATACCCAACTGAAAGCGGCGCAGAGTCCGGCACTTGCTCCCATACAGATCCAGAAAATCCGGTGTACCCTGTCCATCTTTCCGGCTCCGTAGTTTTGGGCGATAAAACTGATTGCTGCTCCATTGAACCCCTGAATAATGAAATAAGTATAATATTCAAAGTTAAGCGCAGCTGCCGAGCCTGCTATAGCATCTGCTCCGTAACTGTTGATGGACGACTGTACCACTACGTTCGATATGGAAAATATCATTCCTTGAATACCGGCTGGCACTCCGATCTTGAGCATACGGCTAAGTTCTGTAAAATTGATTTTGATTCTGTTAGGATGTAGTCTGTAAGGCTCTTTTTCCTTAAGGAGTAATCGTACGATAAGCATTGCGCTGAATATGTTTGCTATGCCGGTAGCTATGGCTACTCCCGAAACTCCCATGTGAAAAACAAGTACAAACAACAGGTTGAGCAATGTATTGATAATACCAGCCATGACCAATATATATAAAGGACGGCGGGTATCTCCGATGCTTCGCAAAATGGCAGCTCCGAAGTTGAATACCATGATAAAGGGCATGGCAAGGAAGTAAATGCGGAGATATTTCACTGCTTCGTCCAGTACCTCGGGAGGAGTCCCCATCCACGTAAGTATCGGGCGAGCCACCAGTACTCCCAGTATGAGCAGGAATATGCCACTGATTATGGCTACCATACCTACGGTGTTGATGGCATTGCATATACTCCGGTGGTCTTGCTGACCGATGTGGTTGGAAATGATGGCACATGCTCCCATCGAGATGCCGAGGAAAAGATTGATAAGCAAGCCTATTACAGGAGCATTACTTCCTACAGCTGCCAGTGCCTCACTGCCGATGAAGTGGCCTACTACGGCGATATCGATTGAATTGAACAGTTCCTGTAACAGGCTGCTTGCTGCTAACGGCAGTGCAAAGAATAATATGTTCTTGAATAACGGGCCGTTCAGCATGTCTATTTCATTGCTTTTCGGCTTTTTGCTCGCTATGGTTGTGTCACTCATGTTTTACTTGAATTTGAAACGACCTGCAAAATTATAATAAATTTTCCAGTTGTGGATGTTTTGGACTGATATAGACTTTTGGAGGAGATCGGTATGGAATGCTGTTTCATTCGGAGGCAGGGCAGTATGACAGGTATGGTTGGGGGGAACTTGTCACTGGTTGCTGCCGCGGTGATTCTTGTATTTGTAGTATGAATTTATATATTACATCGCTTCTGTTTGCTGGACCGTCTTTATCAGGCTGCTCTTGAGTCGGAGATGAATCTTCAGAAGCTGGAAACTGTTAAGATACAATATTCCAATCTGAAGGACAATCTTGAATCCAGACAGGTTTCACGTAATTTTGAGATTATGGTAGAGAATGCCACGATTTTTAATGTAGAGCCTGTTAGCGTTTATACAGTGCGTTATCGTTTGCGTAAGAAATTCAGGAAAATTCTGTATTTCAGTTTCTCATGAGGTACGTTTTTATGGCAGAACGGGTGTTCTATCTATATTTGTTTATTTAATCAGAGTGCACATTCAAATGTTTCTCTGCAGGCTTCAGGGGGAAATCTGTCTGTAATGTAAAAAAATGGTCTGTTTCTTTTATTATGAACATTTGTTCATTATATTTGCAGGCGAAAACAATAAATAAATCATGTCACCACGTCCTAAAAATATCCGTAAAGTCAATAATATGCCCTCTGTGGTTGGATTTAAACCTATAGCTTCAAACTATTGTCGTAAGGATACTATATTCTTGCATTTTGAAGAATATGAAGCGATACGGTTATGTGATTATGAAATGAAGACCCAGCAGGAAGCATCTGTTTCGATGGGGGTATCACGTCCGACTCTTAGTCGGATATATGTCAGTGCAAGGCAGAAAATAGCTACAGCATTGGTACGTGGCGTGGCTATAATGATAGAAGGCGGAGTATCGTATACTGATAGTGAATGGTTCCGCTGTGGAACATGTGGCTTTTTATTCAATAATATCAATCCGGCACTTAAAATCCGTAAGATAGAATGTCCCATGTGTCACTCTAACGATATAAGCATAAATAATATTAACATTAATAAAAGTGAGATTATGATGAAAATTGCAATTCCTACTAGAGATAATATGGTTGATAGCCATTTCGGTCACTGTGAATATTACACAATCTTGACAGTAGGACAGGATAATCAAATTTTGAGTAGTGAAACTATCCCTTCTCCTCAGGGATGCGGATGTAAATCCAATATTGCAGGAGAGTTAGAAAACATGGGAGTCAGCATTATGTTGGCAGGAAATATGGGACAAGGTGCTTTAAATGTACTTACTACCCACCATATCAAGGTGGTAAGAGGTTGTTCGGGCAATATACTCGATGTAGCTGCTGAGTATTTGAACGGGACACTTACTGATTCGGGAGTAAGCTGTTCATCCCATGAGCATCATCATGAATGCCATGAGCACGATCATAAGGAATAAGATGTTACTTGGTATCGGTTGTTGATAAAGGGGTCGTCTCATAAATATTGATAATTATTTCATAATTGACAACTTATCCCAGTTGCAACTTTACAGTAAATACAAAGTAAACATTCGATAAATTACAGGTATCAAACCTTTATATATAATAATGACGACTGTCACTGTGAACCTAATAGTTGCAGTCACTATATTTCTTGAACCTATATGTTACAGTCAGCATTGGCCGCTAGATTCCTCCTCTTGCTTTGTTAATGCACTTTCCTAATGTTGCAGCTTCGATTACTTTTCTTATGTATTTTTACAATATATTAAATGTCGGTTTAGATTAAAAGTCTCATTAGTCCTGTACACCTTATATATATGGTATATTTTCATAATTTACTATTATCAGAGACTAATATTAACCCCATTTTTAGGTTTGCGTTTCATCCCCTTAAGTATTTGAACAGATTATTCCTGATAGGATAGAGGTTGGCTTTGTTTTTTGCCAGCCTCTATCCATTTAAGGAGCTCATCCTCATAGAAATATAATTTCTTACCACGTTTATAGGCTGGGATGAGACCTGTACGAGCTAGTCTATAGATTGCCGGTTTTGATTTTTGGATAAGTATGCTAGCCTTATCAATGTCAATTAGTTGATGCTGATGATCAAGTCTCTGTGGTTGTAGGGTTTCAACTAATTGGTAAATCTTCTCCACTTGTTCTGTTAAATAGCTTACAGCCTGCGGAAGTTTGTCGAATGTGATAGGTTCTTTTGTCATACTATCTGTTTTTGCTTTTGAGGATTGATACTTGTTCATGCAGTATTTATGAATATAAAGTCTGATTTATTGAATTATATGTGGATTTAATTTAATTAGGCACTCTGTTTCTGAGTGAGACATCTTTTTGATTATCGTGTTGATTTCATTTTCTTTCATGGTATCTGCAAATACTTTTTTAATAAATTCTGCTGTATATGAACGTCGTTTACCTAATGCTTTACCTATGTTCCAACCCAAATGCATAACATCTATAGCTTTCAATTTTGAATCTACTTTTATAGGAATAATATCGATAGCAGTATTATCCTGAAAGAAATCTGAAATATAAGCACAGAGGCGCTGCAGATTTTCTTGGCTTGTATAAGTAGCCATCGTTTGATGAATGTATGTATGTACTAACTCTAGCTTTTTATCGTTCGTACGTTTCTGTTCTGTAATAGTATTCGAACGGAGTTTTTCATATTCCATAAATGCTTGTTCTTGTGCAATCACTGAATCATTAAGATGTTCATGGATAGACAAAGATTTGCTATGATGACATAAATATATAATTATCTCGTATAATGCAATTTGCATTGATATATATAATCCAGTAGATATTATAAAGACGATATAAGAATTTATTGATTCTCAATAATATTCGTAACTTTGCAATATAATTTATATATAACTACGATGCAACATAATAGAATGAACATACCTGCAAATATATTATATCGAAGCACAAAATGCTTTGAGCGTGTGTCGTATGTTCATGCATCAAGCATTGAATCATTGAATAAATACAAATACACTTTCCAACGATCTTTATGTATATTATTGAGGGTACAATGATGCTGATAACCCTCTGATAATGATAACAGAAAGCCGTCGGAAAGTCCTGATTAAAACTTTTCGACGGCTTTTTCTTTATGCCTTTTGGTGACATCCGCTTGATGCGTCCTTCTCCGTCAATTCCGTCCATGGGCAAAAACAATGTATTATTAACCGCGCAGTGATGCGCATAAATGAACAAAATTATGAATTATAAATTTGATGGAAGCAGGGTGTTCTTTACATCTGACACGCACTTTAACCATACCAATATCATCCGGTTCTGCAACAGGCCCTTCAAAGATGTAGCCCACATGAATGAAACGATAATAGCCAACTGGAACAGCGTGGTTGGCCCTGATGATATAATATTTCATTTGGGAGACTTTTGTTTGGGAGGTTCTGCCGAATGGATAAATGTACTAAATAGGTTGAATGGGAAAATATATCTTATAGCCGGCAATCACGATATAAAGAATCTCAGGCAGAATTATACGAAGTACTTTGAACAGATAACGATGCAGATGCATATTGAAGTTGATAAACAGAAAATTTATCTGAATCATTGTCCTTTCCTTTGTTATGGAGGAGCTTACAGTGATACATGGCAGCTTTTCGGGCATGTACATACCAGCAGGCATAACACCGGCAAGGATGTTCCGCGGTTGAAAATGCTTTTCCCGACTCAGTATGATGTAGGTGTAGATAACAATAATTTCACACCGGTATCATTTGCACAGGTAAAGATGATAATAGAAAAACAGATAGAACAATCAAAGGAAGGAGAATGATAAAATGAGAATACAATATATGAGTGATTTGCATCTCGAATTTCAGGAGAATAGCAGATATCTGAGATATAATGAATTGTCTGTAACAGGTGATGTACTGGTGCTGGCAGGAGATATTTTCTACCTCAAGGATAAGACTGCTCCAGTTATGAATTTCTGGAAGTGGGCATCCAAAAATTACCGTCAGGTATTGATTATTCCTGGTAATCATGAATACTATAACTATTCGGATGTGATGGAACGCGGTTTTCAATGGAAGTGGATGTTGCGGGAGAATGTGGGTTACTATCAGAATCAGGTTGTCCGCATCGATGATACAGACTTTGTACTGAGTACACTCTGGTCGCATATCAATCCGAATGATGAGTATTTTGTATGGAAAGGTATGAACGACTTCCGACAGATTAAGTTTGGAGGGAAGCTGCTGCAGGTGGAGGAGTTCAACCGGATGCACGAGATCAGTATTGACTTTATTCGGAAAAACATCGAAGAGAGCACAGCAAACCATATTGTGGTGGTCACACATCATTTGCCTACACTCCAAGTAGTAGCAGCGCACCATAGAGGATCTGTTCTGAACAGTGCATTTGCAAGTGAGTATGATAATTTAATCGCCAATAGTAGGATTGATGCATGGATATATGGACATTCGCATACCAATATTGATACGGAAATAGGAGGGACCAGGGTAATCTCTAACCAAATGGGATATATTTTTGCAAATGAGCATCTGATGAATGGATTTGAATCGGGCAAGTTTATTGAAATTAAATGAGTACAGCGATGAATGAAAGAGAAATCATAGATAGAAAATACCTTTGCGATTTAGCTAAGGAAGTTGGTCTGACTACATTAGATCTGGAAGCTTTAGGCGAAAATCATCATTGGGAAATTGTTGTTGAAGGAAATTTACTGGAAAGGATGATTGAGACTCAGCGTCAGTTTGAGCGTCTTGCCGTGATTGGTGATGAAGAGTGTCGTGGGTTTTATATAGAGGTGCCTCGGCCAACATCAGAAGATTGGGGTAATGCAGAGGAACTGATTGCTTCGGGAGAATACAGTAGCATGGATGCATATCTGTCGGACTGGCTTGCGTTTAATCCGATTGAAACGCGGTGGTTCTATGTAACTTCAAGAAAACACGGGAATAACCGGTCGATTCATGTTACCGACCGGAAATTTACCCACTTTGTTATTTCTAACCGCTCCTCGTATAATGAAAAGGAGTTCGATGATGTTTGTTGCAAGGAGAACCTTACACGTTTTTTCGACTTTTTGAATCTTATGATTGGTGTTATTGTAGCAGATTCAGACGGGTTTAATGAGTATGTAGCAAACAATCTGCCATACCAACAACGTACAGGTAGGATTTCCAGAAAGAACCTGGTTCGCATAGTTCCGAGTCTTAGGATTGATGTAGAGGACCGTGAAATGACAGTTAAGGCTTTAGAGGACTCAATACAAGGGTGTTCTTTATCTCCTATAGAGATTATGACCATACGAAAGTATTGTAAATTTTATCGTATTGCTAACGAAGCTTATAAGGTTTATCATAAGAAACGGGGTATCGGTGGACGTATCAATAAGGATTCAAAAAGAGATCTCCAAAAAATCTCGGATGTGGCTTACTACAAGTATATGAAGTATGTGGATGTGGAGAACCTTTATAACGTCGACAGCCAGGAGGATTTTATACGGTTTGCAACGGATCATTACGGTGAACTTGGGCTTTCACGTTTGAATATCTTAGCTTCAAATGTTCAACATCAGGGATGGAAGATTGTTGTTTCCAACAGTTATTCATCCAATGTCGGATTGGCTATGGAGGTGGCTGTCTCCCTGTATAAGGCTGATGCTCCATTACATATTTACGATGCGGAGAAACTTCTGAGTATTCTGAAGGAAGAGGATTTTGTCCGACTGGTTCCTGATTCATACCATAACTATATGGGATATCAGGAAGAAGGTACCGTCTATGAACTTCCTTGGGAGTATGAATGTTCTGATGAGAAGAATTCTTTTCTTACTCTGGAGCAATATCATGATATTATTTCTCATACCGAATGGGAGCATGAGAAACGTGTAGAGCCTATTTCTTAATGGAACGTCGTAATTAAAAGTTGGCTTATCTCCATGTTTATGCGTGGGTTGGTAAGCCTTTTTTTGCAATCAAAATTTCAAGAGGGGAATAGCGAAATTGGATATATAACAAATACAAAATATAGGATTTACAATCAATCACTATGATTTGACGATAAATTTTCTAAGAAAAATTAGTTTTATTCTCAGAAATTACATAGTTTTGTATTTATAATCTTCATAATAGTGAAGATTAATGCTTAAAAACATATGTAACTATCATTATAATGATATATAAATACGGCTTATATGGTAGATTTTTATGAATACTCCACGCCTGAGCTTGTAAGGCTATTAGGTAATAGATTTAAAGAATATAGAATTCGTTGCAATCTCACTCAGAAAGATGTTTCTGAGCAATCCGGTATTGGACTTACAACCATCCACAAATTCGAGAATGGTACAGCTGGCAATATTTCATTGTCAACATTTATTGTGTTGTTGAAAGTGGTCGGACAGATTAATACTATAGACAATCTTCTTCCGGAGTTGCCTGAATCTCCTTACCTGATGCGTAAGGATGATAAAAAAGTACAGCGTGTCAGACACTCTAAATAGCATAAATTATGGTACAGTCGTTAAAAGTAATACTTTGGGGTGAGGAAATAGGTAGATTGGCATGGGATGCCAGACGCAGGTTATCCTATTTTATGTATAATCCGGCCTTCTTGAAGAAAGGTCTTAACATTTCTCCATTAGCGGCACCGGTTGATGGAGCAAGAGGACTTACACCTGTATGGGGAGAAGAGGCCAAGATTTATCAAAAATTACCGGCATTTTTAGCAGATTCATTGCCTGACTCATGGGGTAATCAACTTTTTGAATTATGGCGCCAACAGAATCACTTGTCAAACGCAGATATTACTCCTCTTGACAAACTCTCATTTATAGGAAAGCGTGGAATGGGAGCTTTGGAATTCTTGCCTGAGGTTTCAAGAGAGCGTAAGGCTGAAAAAATAGATATCAAATCATTGGCAAATTTAGCAGAGCGTATATTCTCAGAAAGAGAAAATGCCAGAATCCTGCCTGAAGAGTCGGTAACAATGCAGTCATTACTTACGGTTGGTACTTCAGCCGGTGGCCGTCAACCTAAGGCCATTGTTGCCATTAATCGAAAGAATGGTGAGGTTCGTAGCGGGCAGATTTCCGGATTAGAGGAGTTTGATTACTATCTGGTCAAATTTGGTAATTCGCAATATAGTTCGGCAGAATTGGAGATGTCTTACTATGAACTTGCTACAATGGCAGGGATAAATATGATGCCTTCAAAACTCTATCAAGTGGACGGGAATAATCATTTTATGACAAAACGCTTTGACCGTAATAATGGAAAAAAGATTCATACACAAACTTTGGCCGCAATTAGCCCCGATGCGGACAGTTACGAACAATTGATTACAGTATGCCGGAAGCTCCATCTGCCGGAAACAGACTGTTATGAGGTATTCCGCAGGATGGTCTTTAATGTATTGGCAAACAATACAGATGATCACAATAAGAATTTTTCATTCGTTATGAGTGAGGACGGTACTTGGCGCTTGTCTCCTGCATACGATGTAACTTATATATTTGACAATGGAGGATTCTTGCCAAATGAAGATCATTGCATGTATATTAGGGCAAAACTTAGGGATATAACACGGGATGATGTTATTCAATTTGCTAAAGATAATGGAATACGTAGGCCTGATGCAATAATACGTGATATAGTTAATGCCATAAAACAATTTCGGATGGTTGCCACTAAATATGGTGTTGCTGAACAGTGGGTAGGACGTGTTGAAAATACTATAGTAGACCGTCTGAAATCATGGGGAGAGTTAGAGGAAATGGCTCCCGAAATATGCGAATTTGTCATAAACGGACATACTGTAAAGAATATCCGTATGGAGCAGGCATATAAGGGAAATTTCCATTTGCTTGCTGAAATAGACGGTCATGAACGTAAGTTTATTATTGGTAAGAATAAAGAAGAGTTTTCACTTATTGAATCAATAGGCATAGCAAACCTGTCATCTGATCAGCTCAAGGATATGGTTGAAAAGTATTTTATTCACTAGAAAGTGTAATCGCCGACTTCGATAGACATTTTTTTTTCATCATGGGATTCAAACAATTAATAGTTTTAATGAGGCGGCTGGTCAATCGGTATTTCATGTGCATATACATTTGATTCCTCGCTATAAGGGAGATGTGGAGAATCCAAAAGGTGGAGTGAGGGGGAATTCCAAGCAAGCAGAAATATTGATATTGTTTTATAGATAGTCTGTCAAATAATTAGCATCTTTGCGAATAAATTGTAGTTATGGAACTTATATATGTAAAAGAAGTAGATAAAAGTTTGTTGTATCAAGGCTTTACTATAAGAACGGCTTTATTGAATTCTTTTCTTGGTATATTTGGAAAGTTGGACATTGGTGAAATGCGTCAGATTTCTATTCTGCTGAATGGAAAGATATATTCGGGGATTAAGGTAGTTAATCAAAACTTCGATAGAAATAAATATCCTAATCATCCAGAAATGTATCAAGTCCGTTATGATAATATGAATGATTTCCTCCAGGCATTACGTTCTGAATTTTCGGATTTATATAAATTCATAGATGAGCAGATGAAAATTAAAAAGATTATGAAAGAGCGAGGAGAGAATATGTCTAATATAAAAATTCTTCAAGAGCTGAAATCTTCATTATCTTTTTATACTACTGATAATCCTAATGTTTGGTAGGCTGTTCCTATAACTTCCTCTGATTACCAAGAGACTAAAAAGCAATTATCAGAATTAGCTATTACTGAAAAAAGCTTTGAGGATATGCTATTGACTGATAATAATGCAACTATAGTTCAAGAAAATCATTTTGTGAAGATTCGTAAGCTGGACCGTAATGTGTGTCTGAATTTAAAAAAACTCTATAATTTCAGATGTCAAATTTGTGGACAACTCATTTCTGCACCATATGGCAACAAGCCTGTTGTAGATGCCCACCATATTGAATTCTTTACACAATCGTTAAATAATAATTATAATAATGTGATGATACTTTGTCCTAACCATCATAGGATAGTGCATACATATCGGCCATTATTTAAAAGGCAAACAAAAATTTTTGAGTATCCTAATGGGTATAAAGAGAAGGTGTTGCTGAATTTACATTTATAGATTTATAAAAGGTTGTGACGCTGTCCAAAATCTTGTGTATCTGGAAATTTAATTGTTGAACATTGTTTTTGTTTTCCCTCTTATCGAAGCTCTTCCGGCTTCTTGTCGGGGAATGATTTTTATGCAGGACAGACAGCGAGCATAGGACGAACAAGACAAGTAAACAGTGACAGGATAAAGCGGAATACCCAAATCTTCGATTTGTGGAAGGCTGCCGTGAAGATCCGGGAGCCGTTAGCACAGCGGTACTTGGCGACCGTCCGTCGCTGTACCTTTGCATATGAAATCTCTCCGGCAAGGAAAGCCGGTGATGAGAGAGAATATCAATTTATTGAATATAGAAAAGGCAATATATATGACAATATGCCGTTAAATTATAGTTAAATTATAATTGAATACTGTTACAACTGTAGAAATATTTACATATTTGCATATAAACACATGTAAACAGAATATTATGAAATATTTTATTGCTCTTATCTTTACATTTTTTTTCTATATATACCATTTCAGCACAGGATAGCCAGCGGTGTATGGAAATAGTTAACATTGCTGTTGACGCTGTCAACAATCACTCGGTTGAAAATCTGCATGAACATCTTGCACCGGATTTCGTCTGTGCAGGTAAGAGCGGTCCAAGCGCTATCCAAGTTTTAGCGCAAATAATAACACAAATGGACGAACATATCTCTAATATAAATAAAATAGACGAACGGCAAGCAGATGCGACTTTGACTTTAGTATATGACTTCAATTACAGCAAACGACTGGGGCATAAAGAAGCAACCTTTATCTTTAATAGTGACAATCAGATAAAACAGATGGATCTGCTACCCGTAAAAAAGGTAGATATGAAAAAAGATTTTGAAACTCCATCCGATGATGTTATTACAGTACCAATGGAAATATCTGACGGACTTATTTTTGTTAAGGCAGAATTGAATGGTATTGAACGTGATTTTATCTTGGATAGTGGTGCGCCGAGTCTTTACCTGAACAGTAAATATTTTTCCCACAGTAATGATACAGTAAACTCAATAAGTGCACAAGGCGTAAGTTCTAGAATTTCGGGTCTAGATGTTTTTCGTGTCAACACTTTCAATTTTCATGGGATTCGTGCTGAAAATACAGACTTTGTAATGTCAGACATTTCTCACTTGTCAAAAGATCGAGAAATATATGGATTAATTGGTTATCAAGTGCTAAAGGACTACGATTGGCTATTCGATTATGAAGGGAAAACATTGACATTAATCAAGAGTGATAAAACAGAAAATTATATAAAGGAAATGAGATATAAGACCTATGAGGTTCCGATGCAGATGACCTCTGAAAAGTCGCACATTCCTTTTATCGAGACAAAGATTGGTGATATTACTCTCATGATGGGTATTGATTGTGGTGCTGCCGCTAACCTGATTGATGACTCAATGTTTAGTAAACTGGAAAAACGAATGTCAAATATTTCCACTACGGAATTGAAAGGAGCATCAAAAGAATCAACTACAGTAAAAAACGGTGATATAAAATCTTTGAATATTGGCAAAAAACGCTTTAAGCACCTGCCAACAGTATTTAGTGATATCAGTCATCTAAACGCTCATTGGACAAACAAGATTGATGGACTTTTGGGTTATGAAATTCTATCACGACAAAAACTTATAATGAGCATCAACAACAAGAAACTTATTTTTATCGAATAATTTTTATATCATTATCATACATCAAGACATTCCGCTATTATCTTTGTTGCAATAATATATAATTACCCGTGAAAATTACCCTAAAATGGAGGAAGAAAAAGCCTGTGTATTTTTTTACTACCCTTTTGTCTGTATTCTTCCAGTGTCTTATTCATCACTGGAGAATCTGTAAACTTTCCATTCATTCTCAGCCTTTCCCTACCTTTAAGAACCCAGTTCATGATACCGGGAAGTTCATTTGAGATAATATCCTTTGCCAGGTTGGGGTTGATTTTGTTTTTGGGAATCTGGACGTTGAAGGAAGCTATCAAGAATCTTCTGTAAAAACCATTATAAGTACATTTTGAAAGTACAGACGAAATTATAATAATGTAAGGAGATAGTCGAATTTGAGACTGTCTCCTTTTTTGTAACCATAAATTTATAACGGATATGCAGGAAAAGAAATGATTAAAAATTACTAGCAATGATAAAAATGAATCTTATGATAGAGGATATGTTGAGAAATAATATCATTCTAAACTAGAAAAATTTAATAGAAAGAAGTGTTATATGACAGGAAAGAAGGAGAAGTCATATATTAATAACTTTCCACGAAATCACTCTTTGTTGCTGATTTTTTATTATAGAAAATGTCATTTGATTCCCCTGAAATCCTTAGTATTGTAATAATAACATTTTTTTAATAATAAAAAACCTTTATAGTATGAAAGAAGAAGATAATGACGATTTTTTTTATTATGTAGAAGCCAATGGAAGACTTTACATTATTCTTGATGGTCAGAAATTCTATGTGGATATATTAGTGGCACAAACTTTCTTGTACAATCCTGATCCAACAGTTTATACGGAAGTTGAACATATTGATGGAGATATAACCAACAATGCAGTTTATAATCTACGTTGGACAACAAAGAAATAATATCAAGTAATCCAAAGATTGAGCAAAAAATGATTTGTATTATCTGTAAGGAGATGCACAGCTTGTATGTCAACCTGTGTGCCACTAACAAGGACATATTTTCGGAACAGGAACGCATCGCTAACGAATTGCAGAGAATACAGCAGTTGGAAGTTCATCACACCAACAAGCATATTTTGGACTTCAAAGCCTCACGGCCATTCTTGTGGCAGGTTGTCATGTTTGGGATAATTCTGCTTCTTTTGGTCGGCAATGCTTGTCAGTTTAAACGAAATATGCAACTCTCTGACAATGACTTGAAGTGCCGCCTTATCAAAATGTATGGTGGCATATCGGGCAATGAACTGGATACGCTGGAAGTGGTATTCCATCGTGACAGAGATAAAACTGTCATCAGGAATATCCGTAATGAGGTGGAGGATTTTGAATACCGTACACGGGTAAGGGCTGAAAAACTGGAAAAGGCAAGGTTGTTGCAACAGGAAGCGGAAGAATTTGAGTAGAAATGCTAAAAATAGGAAGGAGAGGATTATTTTGTTCTCTCCTCCCTATGCCCTATAAATATTGATAATTATTTCATAATTGACAACTTATCCCAGTTGCCAAAATTAACATTATTAATTCCAAGTTTTCTCAATAGAATGATACAAACCGCAAAAGATAAATCACTGTTTATGTTTTTTATATCTAACAATTCCGTATAGTCTTCTTCGCGTTTATGTGCAATGGCATTTCTTAAATTTTTAATGTCCTTTATCCGTGTCCCTTCTTTCTTTACTGCTGAAAAATGTCTATTTATTTTCTTCCAGTCAATATTGTTATCCTTGATTAGTTTCTTTAAAGGATTCATTTCCCTAGGCTTTTTTATCAACACCTCTGGTAAGTCGTTTTTCCATTTCTCTTTTATAGCTTTAAAAATTGGGGAGCCATTTGAGTATTTTTCATTTTTTCCTCCATTGGCATCTCTCATTCCTTGAATAAAGGATTCAAATAATGAATCAAAAACCTGCTCCATAATATCCTTCTCTTCAAAATAAACAGGTTCAGTATCAGCAAGTGTTTCTAAAATGGAATATAATATCAGGAAAGCGGATATGTCATCCAAATATATCGTTCTAATATAATCATTTATTGGAGTATGTAATGCTTTAATATTTGAGAAATCTGCGGTGATACCTTTTGCAAAATCATTAAAGCTATATAAATTTAAATAAGCTAAATTCATATTCCTAGGTGAATTTAGCATTAACCTATATGTTGGCTGTTTGTATATTACATAGGTGTATCCATTTTGTTGTACAATTATTGATAGGGTTTCTATGGGGATGCCATAATAAAATGAAAGTAAATCCAGTAATATATTATTCTTTTCAATAACATTCTCAACTGAATAAAATCTATGATATTTAATGACTGCTGTATATGGATTAGTAGTCAAATTGGGTAAGATTGTAAAATCTATATTGGCAATGTTGCTTTCAAAAGGAATGGATTTGTTGTCTTCCTTCTTTAGCCCATATTCTATTAAATGAAATTTGCTTATCAATATGTTACTTGGGAGAGTTAGATAAGATAAAGCTTTATTTTGAACATTTGTGTCTATGTAACGGTATTGATAGGTGTCTATAATAAAATAGAACACCTCTGAAGAGACAATGGTTTGTATGGTAATTAGTTTGGTTTCTGACAAATCAAGCTCAATTTCTGTTCCGTTTATTTGAGCTTTTTTCACTATAAGACTCTTTCCGAACAAAAAATAAGGAATTTCATCATTCCAGAAACTTGATTGTCTTACTAATTCATTAAATGAAATCGTCTCATCAGGGTAAAGATAAATTCTAAATTCTCCATCTATGCTTTTAAGAGTAGCATTGAATGTATGTTGCCCATTTGTCGCATCAATAGTCAATAGGAAATCGATATTTCCGGTAAGTGTCTTTTCCATAATTATAGTCTGATTATGTTATCAATATCTTCCTGAATCTCAATTGTCCTTTTAATGGCTACTATCATTTTCTGATAGTGGATTATTTCTTCATTCGTAAGCTTCTTATTGAGACGGTCTTTTAGCCATTTATCCGCAACTTGGTAGCCTGAAATAAACATTTCCCATACATCTTTAGGAACGTTATCAAAATATTGGGTTTCGTTGATATACACTCTACCTGTGTCATTATCGTTTTCTACAAATTTTCTTGATAACACAATGTTGTCATTGTTGGCATCATATACTGGGTATTGCGTAATTATATCCTGTTGCTTGATTGTTTTCATCAAGTGTAATTCACGCAGCTCTTTTCCTTTTTCTGCTATACTGAAGAAGTAGTCTGCGGAATTCGGATATGGAACAATCGGAAAATCAGACTGTAAGAAGTCATTATAGGTATCTCTATAAGATGGTGAATATAGAACAGCATATATATAATCAATCAAATCGATAGGCAAAAATCCATTATCACTACGTTCTGTATCATGGCAATCCTGCATAGAAAGCTTTGTTCTATTCTCTATTTCCTTAACTATATCAGGGGCAAAATTGGCATATTGAAGCATACCCTCGTAAATGTACAGAGGGAATAGATATATACCGCCACGTGGTATAACATTTATATCCATTGCTATGTCAGAGATTGAAACAAGACTCCATTCGGAATCTCCCATCACATTCCCAGATTTTCCTATGCCTAATACGATGTTATTTTTATTTATAATATTTTTTTGTATCTCAGGACGATGTCTGTCCATAAAGATTTTTCCATATACAGTCCATCTGTTATCGAAAGGCCTATAATTTATTTTGCATAAATTGTTTTTCCAATTATAATTAGATGCAAAAATTTCTTTTCTGACTGACTGTATTTTTTTTACAGCATTATCCGGTAAAGAATATTTTGTTACGACATCATGAGCATTATTACTTAATATGTCTTTGCATAATTCTTCTAATATTTCTTTATCAAATTGAATTGAAATTTCATCCTTACCTGTTTTAAATCCCTGTACGCAATTAGGCATTAATTTATCTATCTTAAATCCGCTTTCATAGACTTCCTGCAGATGATTGTCATGTGGTCTAAAGATATATAATGGTGCAGAAGGAACTATCTCCTGACAATCAACGGTGCTTAATTGGTTTTCGGCAAGGAAATCCAGCTTAAATTTTCTACTACCATAAATGTCTTTATAGAATACTTGAGCAAGCGAAGATGCATCTTTATCTTTTTTCTTGATAAAGATATTGATTGATACTCCTTGCATAATATCAAATATACATTGGTCTTTAAGTTCTGGAGTACTTTCACTTCTCATGGTAGAACCATGTAGATTAATAATATATATCTTATCGAATGTTTTTAGTAAGTCATATCTCATTCCTCTAAACAATCGCGTGTCAAGAAAGGTATTCGCTGTAATGTATGCCAATACGCCTTCTTGTGTTCTGTTAACGAAATGCTGTCCTAAACGGATAAACTTACAGTAATCGTTATTAATACCTTTGGGATTACGTTCTTTCAGTGTATTTTTGAATGTTTTCTGCTTTGTTCGTTTATTGATTTTTATTACTTTCTTGCTTTCGCCGGGCTCTTGTTTATAATCGTCCATTAAATCCATAATCCATTTTCCTTTATTGGCGGATTTTTCGTTATATGGTGGATTACCCATTACTACCATGACTGGAGTTTCTCTTTTTAAGGCGTTGGCAGCATTGGCTTCATCAGAAACAAACGTTCCGAAATCAAGTTTCGTTTCCGGTTGCTCCTCTTCAAGAGAGTTTGTAAGATATATATTGAGTCTTTCAGGTAATTTGCCCTTATTTTGATCCAATTGTAATGCTGTTGCTAATTTAAGATGTGCCATTGTATATGGAGCCATCAGGTATTCAAAGCCGTTTATACGAGGTATTAGATGTCTGATTACATCTTCCGGCCACAGGCCTTCCTGACCTTTGTAATAAGAATGAATGACATGGCAGACCTCAGCTAAAAAGGTTCCTGTTCCTGTAGCTGGGTCTAAAACTTGGATACGGTGTATTTCTTTACTATCACCATTATGGTCTGTTATTTCTATTTTAGAGTTATTGGCCAGTCCATTTTCAATACCGAATTCTTTGGTAAGTATTTCATTTACAGCATCTACGATAAAATGGACTACTTGGGCTGGAGTGTACCACACACCGAATTCTTCTCTTATTTTAGGATTGTATTCTTCAAGAAATTCTTCATAGAAATGTATAATGGGGTCTTTCCTGCCTGTTTCCTTTCCATAGTTCTTTAGAACTTTGGTCATATCGGTAACCCTGAATATTTCTGCTAAATCATCAACAATCCAGACTATACAACTATGAAGTTCCGCTAATGCTATATTTTTGAATATTTTCTTTAGAAATGGATTAAAGCTTGGGATAAGCTCGCAGCTTCTAACCTGCTGAATGTTTTAGGGGTTTTATCATTGATTCTTGCAATGAACATTCCGTAAACAATTGTCTGGGCGTAAAAGTCCGCAAATTGCTTTTCGTCCATGTCATGCACTAAAATTTTTTGAAAGGCAGATAATTTATCATGGAGATTTTTGTCTTCATCGGTCTTATTTTCACTCATAGCGTTGCCTATAATTGTGGCTATCAACTTAGCTTTAGCAGCCATAATTTCAGCAAGCTTTCCTGCTTGTGTTATTTTTTGTGGGTTTGCATTGCCTAACGTTTGTACAATCTTTAAGAAAACAGCTTCTTCCTTTTTATCATCTGTTGGTACTATAGTCTGGTTTACTATATTTGCGATGTTTGCAGAAGAGGTTAATTCTCCATTTTCATACAGGTGGAAAGTTAAATAGTCTGTAAAGACAATAGTGTTTAATGCAGATTTATATCTGTCAAACTGCTCTTTATGCAGTTTTTCCTTTTCCCCCTTTAAATCCTTATCATTTAGGTTCTTGGTTTCTATGAAAGAGATGGCAATATCATTTTTCAATATTTTGTAATCAGGAACACCATAAGCAGACCTTTTTGGTTCATGTATAATGGTGACCTTAGGTAACAATGCCTTTATCAGATTCTGAAGTATTCCACGATAGGTTGCTTCTGTTGCTTGTTGGGTTTGATAAACTATATTAAGCTCTTCAATGTAGGTAGTGATATTGCTGTTCATATTCGGCCTTAATTTAATAAGGCGAAGATAATAACAATTATTTAGATTTTAGGACTTTTCATCAGGAGCAAATGAGAAATCATCTTAAACGAGCGTAAAATTGTTACTTCTTTATTTCCATGAAGAAAGAAGTAAGAATAATGATAAATGAAAGAAAAAAAGTTATTGATATTTTGTATCTGTTGTGTCATTCATCAAAAACGGGAGCAATTTGTGTCATAAATGTGTCATTTACAAAAGAAAAAGGAGCTAAGTCAACGACTTAACTCCTTCATTTCTACCAGTCGGGGTGACTGGATTCGAACCAGCGGAGGATGTAAATTAAACTGTGTCAGCAAAGAGTAAAA
>HF993157.1 GCA_000436795.1 Bacteroides sp. CAG:1076 | reverse complement strand
GCTCTACCTGAGAATGCACATCTTCTATACCATCCTCAATAATAAACTCTCCGCGTTCGGCAGATGCATAAATATTTTTCAATTCATTCAGCAAGACTTGTAATTCATCAGCAGTCAACAGCCCGATACTCTCCAGCATCGTGATATGAGCCATCGAACCCAATACATCGTGTTTTGCCAGATAAAGATCCAGTTCACGATCTCTCCCAACGGTAAAGCGGTCTATTTCCTCGTTTACCTGAACACTCTTTTCCCAAAGTTTCTGAGCCATAGTTTTTATTGATTAATATTAATACGGTATCATAGCCAGCATATCAGCCAGTTTCTCAACTCCTTCCTGAAGCGGTTTCGAAATCATCGCCTTCATAAACATGTTTACTTCGGCACGAATAGTAACTTTCATCTTAGCCTCTTCGTCTGTAACCGGAAGTATCTGTATCCACAAATTCAAAGGAACAGGAGTCTTATCTCCCTCGAATTTGACACACTTCATCGGTTCACGCTCGATGATACGCAAAGTCAGGCTGATTCCTTGTACCTTCACGGTCAAAGAATCTCGATCGAAAGACAAATCTTCCACCTTTCCTTGCAATTTTTCCTTCATCATGTCCAGACGTTCACGTACTGATTCCAAGTTACTCAGGTCGGACAACTTAGTATATACTCGTTCCTGGCTATAAGGAACATGCTTTACAGTGCTTTCAAATTGTACCATAAGCTGTTTTTACATAAAAAAGAACACGGATTGCATGGATAACACGATTTGCTGAGAAACCGTGCACTCCGTGTAATCCGTGCTCCAATATATTTAACGTTGAATTATTTTCCTGTCCAATGTGCAGGGTCTTTTCTCCAAGCCTGAAGAACCGGAATATCCTGTTCGTCGATATAATCAGTTTTCAAAGCTGCATCCAAAACAGCATTGTAATTGGTCAGTGTTACCAATTCTACCTTTGCTTCTTTGAAAGCTTCTACTGAAACATCGAATCCATAAGTGAAAGAAGCAACCATACCGATAACTTCGCATCCATTACGACGGATAGCATCAACTGCCTTCAAACTACTTCCACCTGTAGAAATCAAATCTTCTACAACAACCACTTTCATACCTGGGCGAAGCTCACCTTCAATCAGATTTTCCAATCCATGATCTTTAGGGCTTGAACGTACATATACAAACGGAAGGTTCAACTCTTCTGCCACCAAAGCACCCTGAGCAATTGCTCCTGTTGCAACACCGGCAATAGCATCTACCTCACCAAACTTTTCAAGAATTACGCGACACAATTCCAACTTTACAAAATTACGCAAAGTAGGATAAGACAATGTCTTACGGTTGTCACAATAAATAGGCGATTTCCAACCTGAAGCCCAAGTAAACGGGTTAGCTGGCTGAATCTTTACGGCTTTTACTTTTAATAATTTCTCTGCAAATAATCTTTCCAAAGCTTTCATAACCTTAATATATCTGATAAACGTTGGTGCAAAATTATGTAAATCCTACGTGAATATGAAATATATGTGTACATTTTTTAGTTAAAGAAAGCATATTATTTATCTTGCCCATGCCAAAGTTAGCACACTTATTCTTATATTTTTCAGTTCAAATAAAGCATCAGCACAGGCTATCAACGTAGCACCTGTCGTCAGCACATCATCTACTAATAAAACATGCTTTCCCTCTAAACAAGATGCTGTTACAGTTGCCTGAAACAAACCTTCTACATTCTTCCAACGCGCATATCCGCTTTTATGGGTTTGTGTAGCATTATTACGTGAACGGATTATTGCATCCGTAACAAGAGGTATACCTGTAACCTTTGATATTCCACTGGCAAGAAGCTCGCTCTGATTATATCCACGCTGACGTAAACGAGCACGATACAATGGAACAGGCAGTAAACAATCCACTCCTTCAAAAAAACCGGAAGCAAGCAGCTCACCTACCATCAACTCTCCCATCTTGCAACAAAGAGTTTTACGTCCATGATACTTCATAGCATACAGAATCAAAGCTACATCTCCTCCTTTGGCGTAATAAAAGAGTGAAGAGGCACGAACAATAGGAAAGCGTCCCCAAAAACATTTTTCCATTTCATTACCGGGGGTATTACCTAAATTAGTATAAGGCAATGACGAAAAGCAGGATATGCAAAGTCCTTCTTCTCCCACTAACAGTTTTCTTCCACACGACAAGCACAAACGTGGAAAGAAAAAATCTCGTATGTCAGTCCATAAACTCATCGGGATCTATCTGCTTTACGTAACGTAACACTTCACCCATCGTAAATCCTCTACCGACTGCAAAACGAATCAGCTTGGTATTACGCTCATATTCATTTTTCCCCGAGACCGACTTACTTTTCTGACGCAACAAATCGCGTAGACCTTTTGCATATTCTTCCTCATCAATTTCAGCCACTCCAGCTTCAATCTCTTCTGAAGACAAGTGTTTCATACGTAATGCCTGAACAATTTTTACTCTTCCCCAACGCGCGAAACGGTATTTGTCGCGCACGAAAGCTCGACAAAAACGAACTGAATCTACATAGCACTCTTTTTGTAAATGCTCCAATATGCGCTCCGACATTTCTCCATCAGCTCCCCATTGAATAAGCTTAGCCATTACTTCAGCAGGACAATGTTCTGTAGTAGAACAATATGCTTCAGCCTTATATTTCAACTCATCTTCTGTATATTCTTTCATGGTCTGGATGCTTTTATCATACGATCATTACCATACTGGTCCTTCCGCAATTCGACAGATTTATATCCCATCTGCTGCAATAGCTCAACTGTTTCTCTACCATAAGCTCGGTTTATTTCGTAATATAATACACCTTTCGGAGATAAAATATTGCATCCCACTTCCGCTATTCTTCTATAAAACAGCAACGGATCGTTATCTGGAACAAACAATGCCAGCTCAGGTTCCCAGTCCAAGACGTTACGTTCCATATCGCTCCGTTCTTTTTCGGTAATATAAGGTGGATTACTAACCAAAATGTCAGTATAGATTTCAGGAAGCGTAGTGCTGAGTATATCAACTTGAGCCAATGTTATTTCAGCTCCATTCAAACGTTTATTCCGCTCTGCTATCGCCAAGGCTTCAGACGACACATCCCATGATGTCACTCTACTATTAGTCAAACGTTTAGCCAGTGCAACAGGAATACATCCACTGCCTGTTCCTACATCAAGTATCCGAACTGCTGATTCATCCGCATAATCTGACACAATCCAGTCTACCAGCTCCTCCGTTTCCGGGCGAGGTATCAATACACCAGGAGCGACCTCAAAAGACAAGCCACAAAAAGTAGTTTTACCTAATATATATTGTAATGGTTCATACCTTTTAAGGCGAGAGAGAATATCTTCCAGCTTGGCACACTCTTTCGTAGAAAAATTCATATCTTTGCCCGCATAGAGGTCTATTGTGGAAAGACAGAACACATCTGTCAATATCCACTTTGCCAATGCCGATGCTTCCGAATCGGAATATATGCCTGCGAGCGATTGCTTGATATAAGTATATGTAGGATGCATAGGTACAAATGTAAGAATAAAAAAGAAACGGACTATGACAAAAGACGAAAAATATATCCGGCGTTGCATTCAACTGGCACGCAACGGAATGTGTAATGCTGCCCCTAATCCCATGGTAGGAGCTGTAATTGTTCATAACGACCGCATTATCGGCGAAGGTTATCATGCACGCTGTGGAGAAGGGCATGCCGAAGTCAATGCCATTCGTTCGGTAAAAGACGAAAGTATGCTCCGGGAATCAACCATTTATGTCAGTCTCGAACCGTGTTCTCACTATGGGAAGACACCACCCTGCGCCGATTTAATTATAAGAAAAGGAATTCCTCGTGTAGTAGTGGGATGCGTCGATCCCTTTTCGCTTGTTTCAGGCAGAGGCATCCAAAAGTTAAAAGATGCAGGAATCGACGTAAAAGTAGGGATACTGGAAGATGAATGCCGTAAGTTGATCAAACGCTTCATAACATTCAACACCCAACAACGTCCATACATCACCTTAAAATGGGCCGAGTCGGCAGATGGTTTCATTGATATAAACCGAAAAGAAGGCCAGCCTGTTGTCCTGTCTACCCCCATCACATCGATGTATGTACACAAACAGCGGGCAGAACATCATGCAATTCTGGTAGGCCGAAAAACTGCATTATTGGATAACCCTTCACTAACAACACGCAACTGGTATGGAAAAAATCCGGTTCGTCTGGTAATAGACAAGGAGCTTACTCTTCCTGCATCACTGAAACTCTTCGACGGAAGTACACCGACATGGGTATTTACAGCCCTAGACAAAGCCTCTACACCACAAGTTACTTATTTTAAACTGGACTTTAGCCAGAGTATCCTTCCGCAAATTCTACAAAAGCTTTACGAAAACAAGTTGCAAGCATTACTTGTAGAAGGAGGCAGCCAACTGTTACAATCTTTCATAGACGAAGAACTTTGGGATGAAATTTACGTAGAACACGCTGTCAAAATCCTCGGAGATGGCATAAAAAGCCCTGTCATACCCAACGGATATAAGAAAGACTTTCTGTTACGTGATGGTGTTACAGTAACTCATTATGAGAGATAAGCAAAAAAATATGCCAGTTCGTAGATAAAAAAGTTACGCTTATCCATAATTTTATATAAAACTTGACATAAAAGTTCCTATTCGAAAAAAAACTTTCTACTTTTGCAACTTGTAATCAAAGACCATTTTATAAATGAAAATAAAGTTTTTACCTATACTACTGGTTAGTTTATTGACAGCAATGTCGACTATGACTTCTTGTCTTGACAGTGATATTGAGCAAGTTACTTATAGTTCGGAAACCAGTATTACATCATTTTCACTCGGAACGTTACACGTTAAACGAGTAGGAAAAGATTCTAAAGGAGAAGATTCTACGTATACCGATACTATTTCCATGGCGAATTATCCGTTTACTATCGATCAGACAATGAGAACGATAGAGAACAAAGACTCTCTCCCGGTAGGAACAGATATATCAAGGGTAATAACGAATCTCACAGCTGACACAAACTATATTTTATATGGTAAGATTGATTCGGAAGGAGCAGAGCCGCACGATACACTTTGGACTTCAACTGATTCTATCAACTTCGCAGTTGCTCCTGCTGAAGGATTGGCTTTCACAGTTTGGGCTTACAGCGGAGTTAAAGGAAGAGCCTATCATGTAAAAATCAACGTACACAAACAGGAGCCAGACTCATTACAATGGAGCAAAGAGCCAATGGGCAGTGAATTTACTTCAGGCTCATTAATTAAACAAAAAGCCATTTATACAAATAATAAGATATATGTATTCGGAAAAACATCAGCAGGAAAAGCTGTTGCCGAATATACCACAGTATCAAACGGCAACCCGGGAAGTACATGGACTGCCATCGAATTACCGCAGCAAACTGATACTTATTCGGCTACATTATGCCAGGGAAATATTTACTTCCTTGCTAATCAGACATTGTATAAACTGACAGAAAGTGGATATGAATCTCACAACACAACGGTAGGCCTCGACCAACTTTTGGCAAGTATAGACAATTCACTTTATGCCCGTACTGCCAACAATGAATCATTCATATACGATGTACAAAATAATACAGGAGCTGCAGAGAATTTCAATCTTACCGATTTTCCCGACAAAGGACAAAAAATCCTCTCTGCCAACCTGCCTGTATCTTATAATAGCAGCTTAACCCGTGCTGTCCTTATGGGATATAATCCAGACAAAGCAGACGGTTCCGGCTTCGTTTCCACACGAATGACAAACGACAGAATGTGGAGTACATACAACTACGAACAAGCAGACACATTCAGATGTCCGAATATCGTAGATCCATCTATCATTTATTATAACAAGAATTTATATGTATTCGGTGGTGAAATCACAAGTAAAGATTATACCGATTATAAATCACCATTTAGCGCATTATTCTATTCTACAGATAACGGACTGACATGGGAGCCTGTAAAGGAAGATATGACATTTGCTACAGAAGGTACATCGTTCGTCGACTTGTATAATAGAGGAAAAAGCAAAGGTGAAGGAAGCTACTCATGTGTAGTAGACCAGAACAACTTTATCTGGATCATCTGGAACGATGGCTATATGAGCAGAGGTCGTGTAAATCATTTTGGCTTCCTTCCTAAATGGGAATAAATCTAAATTCAAAAGCTATGCTATATAAAGACCAAGTGGACAAGACACGAATACCCGCCCACATTGCTATCATCATGGATGGCAACGGACGATGGGCTAAGCAACGGGGACAAGCCCGCTCGTTTGGCCATCAAGCGGGTGCGGAAACAGTTCATGTCATTGCAGAAGAAGCGGCACGCTTAGGAGTAAAATATTTAACTCTCTATACCTTTTCTACCGAAAACTGGAACCGCCCTGCAGATGAAGTTGCAGCTTTGATGAGCCTCCTGATGGATTCCATCGAGGAAGAAACATTTATGAAAAACAATATCAGTTTCCGAATCATCGGAGAAACTGAAAAACTACCTGCCGACGTATTAAAGCGGCTGAATCAATGCATAGAACGTACTTCAAAAAATACAGGCATGTGTCTGGTTCTGGCTTTGAGTTATTCTTCCAAATGGGAAATAACCCAGGCTGTCAAGCAAATTGCCGGCAAAGTTGCCAATGGTGAACTGGAAATAGACACTATAACCGACCACACCATCGACCAGTATCTGGCGACTAATTTCATGCCCGATCCGGATTTACTGATACGAACGGGAGGCGAAATACGCTTGAGCAATTACCTGTTATGGCAATGTGCCTATTCCGAACTTTATTTTTGCGATACATTTTGGCCCGACTTTAAGGAAGAAGAGCTATGTAAAGCGATCTGTGATTATCAACGAAGAGAACGCCGATTCGGCAAAACAAGTGAACAAATATTGAAATAAGAAATGCGATACTGTTTTTACCTCATTCTATTGACTCTGGCTTGTGTATTCAGTTTTTCAACGGCACATGCACAAGAAAACAACAATACAGAAAATGACCAGCCGGTAATTTTATACAATGGCACTCCCAAAAAGTATGAAATAGCCGATATCAAGGTTACAGATATTGAGAACTATGAAGACTATGTCTTGATTGGTATATCAGGACTGGCAGTAGGTCAGACAATTACTGTACCGGGTGATGATATTACAAGTGCAATCAAGCGCTATTGGCGTCATGGACTGTTTTCTGATGTCAAAATCACAGCAGAGAAAATAGAAGGTAACAAAATTTATTTGTTCATCCATCTGTCATTACGTCCACGTATCACTGATATCCGCTTCAATGGAGTAAAGAAGAGTGAACGCGAAGATTTGCAGGCAAAGCTGGGTATGGCTAAAGGCAGTCAGATTACTCCTAACCTGATAGACCGTGCAAAGATTATTATCAAAAGACACTTTGACGACAAAGGATTCAAGAATGCTGAAATCAATATCGTAGAACGTGAAGATCCTGCAAACAAAGAACAAGTATATGTAGACGTAAACATCGACAAAAAGGACAAGGTAAAAGTTCACAAAATTACGATCGATGGTAACAGTGTACTGAGTGACAAGAAGTTGAAGCGTGTCATGAAGAAGACCAACGAAAAAGGTAAACTGATTAACTTGTTCCGAGCCAAGAAGTTTATCAACGAAAGATATGAAGAAGATAAACAGAAGATTATCGATAAATATAATGAGTTGGGATATCGTGATGCTATCATCGAATTAGATAGTGTTTCTCCATACGATGAAAAGACCGTAGATGTATACATGAAAATATACGAAGGTAACAAGTATTACCTGAGAGATATTACATGGGTAGGTAATACGGTATATCCTTCCGACCTGCTGAACGAACAGTTACGCATGAAGCGAGGTGATGTATACAACCAGAAACTTTTGAATGACCGTATCAGTAACGATGAAGATGCTATCGGTAACAACTATTATAACCGAGGTTATGTATTCTATCACCTCGACCCTGTAGAAGTTAATATCGACGGCGACTCTATCGATTTGGAAATGCGTATCGTCGAGGGTCCACAGGCAAGTATTAGTCATGTACGCATCAATGGTAATGACCGCTTGTATGAAAACGTAGTTCGTCGTGAGCTCCGTACTCGTCCGGGCGACTTATTCAGTAAAGAAGCACTGGAACGTTCCTATCGTGAAATTGCACAGATGGGACATTTCAATCCAGAAAATATCAAACCGGATGTACAGCCCAACTACGAAAATGGAACAGTTGATATCAACTGGGGACTGGAATCTAAAGCGAACGACCAGGTAGAGTTTTCTGCCGGTTGGGGACAAACAGGTATCATCGGTAAGCTGAGCTTGAAATTTACCAACTTCTCGTTTGCTAATCTCTTCCGCAAAAACGATAATTTCCGTGGTTTCCTGCCACAAGGTGATGGTCAGACATTAACCATCAGTGGTCAGACCAACGGTCAGTACTACCAGTCGTATAGTATTTCATTCCTTGACCCATGGTTCGGAGGTAAACGTCCGAATTCATTATCTGTATCAGCATTCTACTCTGTACAGACCGATGTCAGCAGTCAGTATTATAACTCTGCTTACATGAACAACTATTACAACTATCTGAGCGGTTACGGAAACTACTATGGTGGTTATTATGATAACTACGAGTCTTACTACGACCCGGACAAGTCAATCAAGATGTTCGGACTTTCATTAGGTTGGGGTAAACGTCTTCGCTGGCCGGATGACTACTTCACGTTAACAGCCGAATTGTCATACCAGCGATTCATGTTGAAAGACTGGAGTTATTTGTACATCATGCTGAACAACGGACAGTATATGAATACCGGTAACTGTAACAGCTTAAGCTTGAATTTAACATTATCTCGTAATTCAACCGATAACCCGATCTTCCCGCGTTACGGTTCAGAATTCAGCGCTTCTTTACAGATTACTCCGCCTTACTCACTGTTCAGTAAGAAAGATTATTCTACTTACGGAAAAGACAACTACGAAGAAGCAGCCAGCATGTATAAGTGGATTGAATACCACAAATGGAAATTCAAAGCAAAAACTTATACAGCCCTGATGGATATCCAGAAATGTCCGGTTATTATGACACGTACCGAATTTGGTATTTTGGGACACTTCAATAAATATAAACGTTCACCGTTTGAAACCTTCTACGTAGGAGGTGATGGTATGACAGGATACAGTTACAACTATGCTTCTGAAACCATTGCACTGCGTGGTTACGAAAACGGTTCTCTGACTCCGTACGGAAGTGAAGGTTATGCTTACATCCGCTTAGGAGCCGAATTACGTTACCCGTTGATGCTGGAAAATTCAACCAGTATCTATGCACTGGGATTTGTAGAAGCTGGTAATGCATGGAACGATGTAAGCAAGTTCAATCCGTTCCAGTTGAAGCGTTCTGCCGGTGTAGGTGTACGTATCTTCCTGCCGATGATTGGTATGATGGGTATTGACTGGGCCTATGGTTTCGACAAGATCAATGGTTCTACTCAGTACAGCGGAAGTCAGTTCCACTTCATCATCGGACAAGAATTCTAAAAAAGAAAGACCAATTAATGAAGAACTGAAGAATGAGAAATGAAAATTGAAAACAAGAGGCCGGCTTGGCTGACAGATTTTTCATTTATCATTCTTCATTATATTAAAAACATCGCTTATGAAAAAAGTCATCTTTTTAGCAGCATTGCTCGTGTGCAGCATCGCCACACAAGCACAACGATTTGCCTTGGTAGACATGGAATACATTTTGAAGCAGATTCCTGCCTACGAACAAGCAAACCAGCAAATGGAGAACCTTTCAAAACAGTGGCAAAGTGAAATAGAAGCAAAGACTCAAGAAGCCAAGACACTGTATGATAATTATCAGAAAAGTGCTTCTACGCTGTCGGCTACCCAAAAGACAGAACGAGAAAACGCCATCATTGCAAAGGAGAAAGAAGCAGCCGACTTGCGCAAAAAATACTTTGGTCCTGAAGGTGAAGGCATGAAAAAGCGTCAGGAACTAATCAACCCTATTCAGGATGCGATATACAATGCCATAAAGGAAATCGCAACACAAAAGAGCTATGATGCAGTAATAGACCGAGCATCGGCACAAAGCATGATTTTTGCCTCTCCACGTATAGACATAAGCAACGAAGTCCTTGCCAAATTAGGATATTCAAATTAATTTTATACTTTTGCAAAGTCTAAGATAAACAACATGTAAAACCAAAAATAAATTAATAACACAATAGAAACAAATAAGATTATGTTGAAAAAAATTGCTTTATTACTTTTACTCATCGCTCCGATGAGTGTATTTGCACAGAAGTTCGCACACTTCAAGTCTATGGACATCATCCCGGTTATGCCGGAATATGCAAAAGCTCAAACTGACATTCAGGCATTGCAGAAACAGTATGAAGACGAAATCAAACGTGCATCTGATGAGTTCAACAAGAAATTTGCCGAATATCAGCAAGAACAGAAAACTCTTCCACAAAATATTCAGGAACGTCGTCAGAAAGAACTTCAGGAACTTTCTGATAAAGGTATGCAGTTCCAGCAGGATGCACAGCAGCAACTGCAGAAAGCTTACAGCGATATGATGGAACCAATCTATAAGAAACTGGAAGATGCTGTAAAAGCTATTGGTACTGCAGGTGGCTATACTTATGTATTCGACCTGAACCGTACTGACATCCCTTACGTAAACGAAACAATGTCGAAAGATGTAACAAACGACATCAAGACGAAGTTAGGTATTAGCCTGACAGCTGTTCCGGCTGCAGCACCGGCAGTAACTCCTGCTCAGTAAAAACGTGTTTTCAACGTAACAAAAATAAAGTTGTCATTGGCTTTATCCCAGAAACGGATAAGGTCAATGACAATTCTTTTTTTCACCTCTTAATCAAATTTCCCCATGTTTTCCACTACTGGACCTATCGGAGTATTCGATTCTGGATACGGAGGACTGACTATCCTCGACAAGATCCGTGAATTACTGCCTCAGTACGATTATATCTATCTGGGAGATAATGCCCGTACCCCATACGGCACACGTTCTTTCGAAGTCGTTTACGAATTCACCCTGCAAGCCGTACGTAAACTGTTCGAGTTAGGCTGCCCGCTGGTTATCTTGGCCTGCAATACGGCTTCGGCAAAAGCCTTAAGAAGCATCCAGCAAAACGACTTGCCGCATATCGACTCAAGCCGGCGAGTACTGGGAGTAATTCGTCCTACAGCCGAATGTATAGGCGAGCTGACTGTTACACGCCACGTCGGACTTCTTGCTACAGCTGGAACAGTAAAATCTCAGTCCTACCCGCTGGAAGTACGGAAGCTGTATCCCGACGTACAACTCACCGGAGTAGCATGCCCGCTCTGGGTTCCACTGGTAGAAAACAACGAATTCAATTCGCCGGGAGCCGACTACTTTGTACGTAAGTACATCAACCAATTGCTGGAACAAGATCCGGAAATAGATACCATTATATTAGGTTGTACACACTATCCCCTGCTGATGGACAAGATACGTCAGTTTACTCCACCACATATTCGCCTCGTTGCTCAGGGAGAATACGTAGCACATAGCCTGAAAGATTACCTTCGCCGTCATCCCGAAATAAGGACCCGCTGTACGGCAGGGGGAAGCTGCGAGTTTCTCACGACCGAATCGGTCGAAAAATTCCAGGAAGCTGCATCTATTTTCCTGCACCAGCAAGTACACGTACGAAGCATTACTTTAGAATAATCTTCACACATATAATTACCATTCTGCTAACATCACACTAAACCATCATACTATGACTACATTCGCCCCGTTTGCACGCCCGATGTATATCATGGCAAAGCCAGCCGGTTCACTATGCAATCTGGCCTGCCACTACTGCTACTATCTGGAAAAGGCCAAACTTTATCAGGACACTCCCAAGCAAATCATGAGTGACGAGCTGCTGGAAAAGTTCATCAAAGAATACATAGAGAGTCAGACCATGCCACAGGTTCTTTTTACATGGCATGGCGGAGAAACCTTGATGCGTCCCCTCGATTTCTATAAAAAGGTGATAATGTTACAAAAGAAATATGGCAGAGGCAGAAGCATAGACAATTGCATCCAGACAAATGGTACTTTACTGACCGACGACTGGTGCCGTTTTTTTCACGATAACCACTGGCTGGTAGGTGTTTCTATTGACGGGCCGCAGGAGTTTCACGACGAATACCGGAAGAACAAGCAGGGAAAACCTTCATTTGCCTTAATTCCGCAACACTTTGATTTAAATTAATTTATAAGT
>HF993156.1 GCA_000436795.1 Bacteroides sp. CAG:1076 | reverse complement strand
CGGTATAATGATTGAAACTCTGCCATAAACGGCAAAGTTTATTCGAGAATATTTGAGGGATGATAGGATAACTTTTTTATATTGTTATAAACATTATTATTTCTCGGGCGATGAATAGCGAATGGCTTCTGCTAATTAGAAAGAAATGCCATAAACTCTCCCCAAAAACGTCTCGACGTTTTTTTTAGAATTTGTACAAAAAATAAAAGTTTTTGTACAAATTTTCTAATTGTTTAGATGTTATCTCTGCGTCTTTTTTCGTTACTTTTGCGATGACAACAATAAAAAATTTAAAAATATGATAGACGAACTGTTAGAATATAATCGTGCTTTTGTAGAAAAGAAAGGCTATGAAAAGTATCTGACAAACAAATATCCTGATAAAAAGATTGCTATTGTTACTTGTATGGATACTCGTTTGGTTGAATTAATTCCGGCTGCATTGGGTATAAAGAACGGAGATGTGAAAATGATTAAAAATGCTGGAGGAACAATTACTCATCCGTTTGGTAGTGTAATGCGTAGTTTGCTTGTTGGTATATATGAACTTGGTGTAGAGGAGGTTATGATAATCGGACATACTGATTGCGGTGCACAGCACATGGATAGCAAGGTTATGCTTCAGCATATCAAAGAACATGGAGTTACCGATGAGCAACTGGAAATGATGCAATACTGTAATGTTGATCTGCACTCTTGGCTGAGTGGATTCGATAATGTGGAACAGTCGGTTAGAGGTAGTGTGCATTTGGTTAAACACCATCCGTTGGTTCCCAAAGATATCGTTGTGCGTGGCTTTATTATTGATTCGCAAACTGGTAAATTAACGGAGTTTGAGAACATTGATTAATGAGATGTGTAAATCTATTTTTTATCTTTATCTTTGCAACATTGCGCGCGCATTCACACGCGCGTAATAAAATATGGAGTATCCTGCGGAAGTTCCCTTTCCTTCTTCCGCAAGACATGCCGTAAAACATACCTGAAAC
>HF993155.1 GCA_000436795.1 Bacteroides sp. CAG:1076 | reverse complement strand
TCGCTACCGATACCTACGGAGCCGCTTCGAACGTCGTGCTGCCCTTCACAAAGATTACCGAAGGGGCCGATGCCGGCAAGTGGAAAGCCACGGTGCGGCTGCTGGGTGTGACCGGCACGGAACAGTTGCTGACGGGCGAAATCCGCTATGCTGACGGCAACCCGACCTCCACCACGCTGAAAAGCGACCTTACGGAAGCTCTCAAGGAGTTCAACACCGGAAAGGGCGAATCGCTGACCCTCGGCGGAACGCTTGTAGAGACACCGGAAGAAGCCGAGCTCTCCACGTTCGAAATCACGGACTGGACACAGAGATACGGTGGAGACGTAGATGCAGATCTGTAGACAGTCATGCGATGGAACTAAGAAGGCGATCCAATTATGATTTGGAAAATGGACTCTGACTCTACTTACGCGTTCTTTGACATATCGGGAAAACGGGAAACTGATGGCAGACATGCAAAATAAATCCACTTAATTAGTGGACTATTGCAAATAATTTACTTTTTTTGTAAAAAATATGAGTCGCCTCGGCATAGAACAATCTGAAAACTGCGTTTTCGCTTGACTTTGCTCTCGCCTTTCACTATCTTTACCACGTGGACTAACCAGAATATATAGAAATCATATTCAACGAAAAATATTTGCAAGAAATGTATGTTACAGGACATACTGACAAAAAACACCGCTATCAACCGCAGGTGGTGCGCAAATATATCCGCGTAATCGATGTAATGATGGAGACATCCAACGTACAAGGGCTTATGAGATATAATTCGCTGAATTATGAGAAGCTGAAAGGCGACAAGGCTGGACTTTCGTCAGTAAGGGTCAATGACCAGTACCGCATCGAGTTTGAGGAACGGACAAAGGAAGGCGAAACCATAGCTACAATATGCAATATAACAGATTTGTCGAACCATTATAAATAAGTGACAGATTATGATTGAGATACAAGGAACAGATCCGAATATGATTGCCAACAACCTTAAGGCGGCATATCCTACTCACCCGGGTGAAGTGCTGAAAGAAGAAGTTGAGTACCGTAAACTGTCGCAGCGCAGGCTGGCAGAGCAGATGGGCATCTCATACAAGATGCTGAACGATATTCTTAACTGTCGCCGCCCTGTTACGGCTCAGACGGCCATGCTCTTCGAGGCGGTTCTCAATATACCGGCAGATTCGCTGATGCGTCTGCAGATGAAATACAACATGCGGCAGGCTGCCGACAACCCATCGTTCATGGAGCGGCTCAAGGAGGTGCGCAAGCACGCCGCCATGCTTTAAGACCGCTTTATAGGTCTAAGGTTTCCCGTCCCGCCATGTTCCTTTTGTGGAATATGGCGGGACGTTCGTTTTTCCCTTTATGCCAAGGAACGCTTATAAGAACTGATTATTAACAACTTTAACACTTATAAGCAATGATGAAGATAAGACACCTTGCACTTGCAGCGCTCGCCCTCGCACTGGCAGCCTGCAATAACGACAACGAGATTCTGAACAATGACGATCCCGTGGCCGCCCGGTTTATCGCCGACATCGCCCCTGCCACCCGCGCCAGCGGAACCACATGGACTGGCGGAGACCGCATCGGCGTCACCGACATCGGTACGCGGTACGACAACGTGCCTTATATCCTGAAGAACGGAACATTTGAGGCAGAAGAAAAGGTCATCTATATCGAAGATGTAAAGACCCATACTTTCCGCGCCTACTATCCGTACAACGCAGCGGGAGGCACCCTCGCAGCCACGACCGATGCCACGGCGCAGCAGAACCAGCCTGCCATCGACTTCCTCTTTGCTTCAGGAGCCACGGGAGACAAAAACAGCCCGGTGGTGAGCTTCACCGACAAAACAGACAAAGGCGGTGCAGACAACTCCTTCCACCACCGCATGAGCCAGATAACCCTTACCTTCGAGGCGAGCGACGGCGTGGATTTCAGTGTGATCAAGCCTGAACGTTACACGCTGGACGGATTGATACTCACCGGTACGTTCAACACGGCCGACGGCATTGCCACCGCAGACGACGGGACACAGACCGGAGAACTGACCATGGAGCTGGCAGACGGCAACCTCACGTCATCGGTCATCCTCTTCCCGCAGACAACTGCATCCCTGCCGTTGACTGTGAATTACAGAAGTCAGAATTATCATGCCATACTCACCGTGCCCGAAGGCGCACTGCAGGCGGGCAACAACTATACCTATACCGTCAAGGTACGCAACAAAGAGCTCGAAGTCAGCGAAGCCACAATTTCACCGTGGCATGATGTGGAAGGTGGCGATGCCAGTGCGGAAATGTAACGCCCCCATGCAAATTAACAATTAAAGACTATAAACAGAATGAAGACAAGATTTTTTGCTTTTGCAGCGCTGGCATTGACACTTGCCGCCTGTAACAACGACAACGAGAACCTGAATGACGGCCCGGTAGCCGCCAAGTTTATCGCCGACATTACGCCCGCTACCCGCGTCAATTCTGAAGGAACCGAGTGGACCGAAGGTGACCGCATCGGCGTCACCGGCGCAGGCTTTACCAACGTGCCCTACAAGAGAGAGTACGGTATGTTCGTGCCTGACGGTACGGTCATCTATTTTGACGACACCGAAACCCATACCTTCCATGCCTACTATCCGTATCAGGCTGAGGGCGGAACGGTGACCGTCAGCACCGCAGCCGACAAACAGGGCACGGGCATCGACTTCCTCTTTGCCTCGGGAGCCACGGGTGACACCCACAACCCGACGGTGAGCTTCACCGACAAAACCGACAAAGGCGGTGAAGACAACTCCTTCCACCACTGCATGAGTCTCATCAAGTTCACCTTCAAGGCGGGCGATGGCATCATTTTCAACGGAATGGAACCTGCCAGCTACACGTTGGGCGGGCTGAAGCACGAAGGCACATTCGACACGGCTACCGGCATGACTGCCGTAACCGCAGCCGCCAACTCGCCGATTAACATGCAGCTTAACGGTGCCACCGCTTCGCAAGTCATCATTCTACCGCAGGGAGTGACCATTCCTCTTGACCTGAGCGTGTCTTACAACGGACAGAGCTACAAAGCCACACTGAAACTGCCTGAGACACCCACAGCCAATTTCTACACAGCAGGCTATGCCTACACCTACAACATAACGCTCAATAATAAGGACATCGAGGTGGGCGAACCCACAATTACTCCGTGGAAAGACGGAGATTCGTTCAATGCAAACTCTACGCTGTAAGTTCCACATACAGCTGCCCCGGCGCAAGCGACAAGCCGGAGCTGCCCATAGACAATATGGTGCGACGGCCGTTTTCGCAGGCGGCGGCAGCACAAAATAAGCGTTCTTTAAAAAGATTGTATAGGAAACAGAATGATTATTGCCGGAAAAGGGCTATTTTTGTTAACGTAATCAAAAGAAAAAGAATACTATGGCAAAGAAATCGTCCCTCCAGGTGAAAGGTACCACCATCAGAACCTTGCAGCATAACGGCATCGACTACATCTGCATCACGGACATCGCCCGCCAGAAAAATCCTGCCGAGCCAAAAGACGTGGTGAAGAACTGGATGCGGCTGAAGAACACGCTGGAATACCTCGGACTGTGGGAGCAGCTGAACAACCCTGCGTTTAAAGGGGTCGAATTCGACCCCCTTTTAGCAGAAGCGGGCAGCAATGCGTTCACCATGAGTCCTTCGAGGTGGGTGGAACTGACCGGGGCTGTCGGTATCCTGTCGAAAAACGGTGCCGGAGGCGGGACGTATGCGCAGCGCGACATCGCGTTCAAGTTTGCCAGCTGGGTTTCCGTGGAGTTCGAGCTGTATCTTGTCAAGGAGTTCCAGAGGTTAAAAGAGCAGGAACAGACTTTGCTGGGATGGTCGGCCAAGCGAGAACTCTCTAAAATAAACTACCACATTCACACGGATGCCATCAAGCAAAATCTCATTCCGGCGGAAGTGACAGCACAGCAGGCAAGCCGCATATATGCCAGCGAGGCAGACGTGCTGAATGTCGCCCTCTTCGGCATGACGGCACTTGAATGGCGCGATGCCCATCCAGACTTGAAAGGCAACATCCGTGACTATGCAGGCGTAAACGAACTGATATGCCTGTCGAACATGGAAAGCCTGAATGCCGTGCTCATCAACGAAGGACTGTCCCAGAGCGAACGGCTCGTCAAACTGAACCGGATAGCCATACAGCAGATGCGCATTTTGGAAGACACAAACCGGAAGTTGCTGAAATAATCATTTTCTTTCCTTATCATTCTTTTGTTCGGAACGCTTGTAAGTAGTATTGGAAACATAAAACTTAGAAGCGATATGAACTTATTGAAACATTTTACTTACCCGGCAGCAGCCGCGCTGCTCCTTGCCACGGCTGCCTGCACGACGGACGAACTGGCGGACGGCAACCGTCTGCCCGAAGGACAATACCCCCTTGAGATAGCCCGCATCACCCTTGGCGTGGAGGGCGGCGAGGCGCAGCCCTGGGGCGCACCGCAGACGCGCGTCAGCGAGATTGCGGACGGCACGGGCAGCGTGTTCGACGCGGGCGACCGGTTCGCCGTGCAGATAGACGGCAAGGAAGAGGTCGGCACCTACACCGTGCAGGACGACCACACCGTCAGAGCCGAAACACCCCTGTACTGGAGCGACCGCAACGACCACATCGTCACCGCCTGGTACCCCGCCACGGACGGCACCATCGACCTCGGCAACCAGAGCCAAAGTCTTGCTTATCTGCTGGGCGGTACGGGCACGGGCAAATATCCGGATCCCGTCACGCTGAACTTCACCCACGCTCTGGCGAAGGTACGCATCACGCCTTCGGACGATGCACTCGGCAAGGTGCAAAGCCTTCAGCTCTATACCTATACACAGTGTACCTACGAAAAAGGCAATGCCGGACAGGGCTCGCAAGAGGGCTGGATAGAGATGAAGAAGTGCGAATACACCGAGAACGGCGCAACCATCACCTGCTGGGAGGCGAACGTGGTGCCCGGCTACGAAATCAAGAAACTGAGGGCAAACGGCACCGAGGAACGCAACCTCTCCGCCGCCTTCACCCCCGAGGCGGGCAAGTTCTACAATATCACACTGAATTATGACAAGGGATATAACCTGTCTGCTGACGGCAAGACCTACGAAGTTTACAACGCCAACGGCCTGCTGGAATGGAACGAAGCCGCACGGAATGACCTGTCGATAAATTGTACCCTAATCGCCGACATTGACCTTACTGGCAAAGAGTGGACGCCGATAGGCAGCAATATAAACTATGTCTATACCGGATATACCGGTACATTCGACGGTCAAGGCCATACCATCTCCGGACTTACGATCAATCAAGCAAGATTTGCTGTAGGATTGATTGGTTGTATAGATAAAGGTGGCACGGTGAAGAATGTGCAGCTGAAGGATGTGAATATATCTGGAGAAAGCGAAGTTGGTGCCATAGCAGGAGCCAGTCTGGGTACCGTTATTGGATGCTCGGTTGAGGGCGGCAGCGTGACGGCCTCTCTTACAGTGGCAGGTGGAGTAGTTGGAAATTCTCGATCACTTGAAACTGGAGAACATGGCGACATCATTGGTTGCTCATCTTCAGCCACCGTCCAAGGAGAAAGTAGTGTTGGTGGTGTATCAGGCGTTATAACTGACGGCTTCATTACCGCCTGCTATTCCACAAGCGACGTGGTGGCAACAAGAACAGAATATGCAGCAGATGCCGGCGGTGCTGTAGGAAATAGCACCACCGGCACTATCACTGCCTGTTACCATGCCTCCGGTACCATTACCGGACAAGGCAACATCGGAGGTGCTATAGGACAGAATACTGGTGGTGTCCTAACCGCCTGCTATTGGAGCGACTATGATGGCAATGGTATCGGCAAGGACAACGCCAGCATAGGCACACCCATCAAGGTGGACGGCACGACCGTCAACTGGAAGGAGGCCGTTGATGCCATGAACACCGCCTTGCAGAACGCAGGCTCAGAGTGGCGTTACGAACTCACCGGAGCATTGCCTACCTTGAAGAAACAGTGAACCGTCGGGCGGGAAAAATTCCGCCCGTAACGGAACGATTTCGTAAGCCAGAAGACCCATGATGCTCGCATCAATGGGCTTGGCGAGAAATCGCACTTTCAAGAACGATAACCGAAGTATAACCCCAATAAAGAAAGGAGGACGTGATGGAACACACGGAGAATCCACCAGTGGGTTATATCGGCAAACAATGTCCCAACAAGCTGTTGGTTTCTCTCGCCAATCTGGAACACGAAACCAACAGCCCGTTGGCGACTACATATAAAGAAACTTATTTCGAAATAAAGTATCCGGACTGAATATGCTGCCCACTTTCTATGATGCGCACAAGTTCACTACGCATTTTTTGGACAAGTTCCTGATTTCCGTCTGCCACATTGATCCGTTCACCCGGATCGGACAACAAATTATACAACTGATCCTCAGCCGGATTATTTCCCAGTTCAGTGTTGGTCTCCTTAATAATTGCCGGACCATTTGCCGCAGGAATATACTTCCATACACCATCCGTTATCGACAAGTTATTCTGCACATTATGTTCTACCGTCCAAATACGTCCCTTCGCATTAGATTCAAACCATGAATTCAAGTGATTTTCACTATCGGGTGCACTCCCTACCGGAAGCTCGACTCCACACATCGAAGCAAACGATGCAAACCAGTCAACCTGACTAACCAAATAATCCGAAACTCCGGGGGTAATCTGTCCCTTCCAGCGTATAATGCATGGGACACGTGTCCCGCCTTCATAACTGCTATACTTACCACCTCTATACACACCAGTGGCCTTGTGGTTACCCAACAGCTCGACTGCCTGATCCTGATAACCGTCATCAATAACGGCTCCATTGTCGCTCGAAAGAATCACAATCGTATTATCATCCAGATTCAGCTTTTTCAATGTTTCCATCACCTGCCCCACAGTCCAGTCGAAAGACAACAATGCATCCCCCCGAGGGCCTAACCCACTCTTACCGGCAAAGCGCTTATGAGGAACACGAGGTACATGAATATCGTTTGTAGCCAAGTAGAGGAAGAAAGGCTCCTTCGACTGCTGACTCTTCTCTATAAAGCGGATAGCATGAACGGTTATACTATCGGCTATATCTTCGTCTTTCCACAAAGCACTCTTTCCACCTTTCATATATCCGATACGTGAAATACCATTGACGATAGACTGATCGTGTCCGTGCGAAGGAAACATACGCAACAGTTCCGGATTATCCTTCCCTGTAGGTTCACCGGGAAAATTCTCTGTATAACTTACATACACAGGATCATTAGGGTCCAGACCAACCCCTCTGCCATTTTCCATAAAGATACATGGAGTACGGTCAGCAGTTGCCGCCATAATATAAGAATAATCGAAACCAAGATCTGCCGGATTAGGCTTAACTACTCCATTCCAGTCCTGCTTGCCGGTTTCATTCCCCAATCCGAGATGCCATTTTCCTACTACCCCTGTCTGATATCCCGCATCCTTAAACATATCAGCAATGGTATAACGTTCGGGGGTTATAATCATGGCTGCATTTCCTGCTGCAACGCCAGTTCCTTCTCTGCGCCAAGCATACTCACCGGTTAACAAAGCATAACGCGAAGGAGTACTTGTAGCAGCGGCACAATGAGCATTTGTAAAACGTATTCCTTCGGAAGCCAGTTTCTCAACATTGGGAGTACGTACAGCCGACGTACCATTACAACTTAAATCTCCATAACCGATATCATCGGCGTAAATAAGTAACACGTTGGGACGCTCTGGCATTTGTTGTGCAAAAGCCGATGAGTAAAGCGACAAAAGACCTATCGGCAGAATTAAATTTTTCATAGTATTTTAAAGTTGGTTTATATATTTCGACTACAAAAGTAAGGATAAACTATGACATAAAAGAATTTTAAAGCGATTTTCAAACAGCCTTATCGTTTGGCGTTAAGCCTGACTCCTATTCCCAGCATCAAGTTGTTCGGATCCTTAAACTTATAGAGCTGATACCCGACATGCAAAAATAAATTCTTGGTTATATCCGTTTTCAGGGCAATTATCTGATAAAACGAATTAGTATCTGCACCTTTACATATAATATTCCGTCCAATACCTAAGTTTATTGAAAAGATAGGCATAACGATTTCGGCCCGGGCCGAAAGTCCAACAGCAAACTGTTCCTTAAATGGGGGACGATGAAAACGAATATTTTCCGTATCGATTACCCCACCTGTATTTGCAACGTGATCGGATAAATTCGCGCTTTCATCATATTGTGCATCCAGCGAAAGTCCCGCGCGAAAATAATTGCTGAAATTATACATAGGAGTAAAGTTGAATCCGCCTACGGCAAAAGAACCGGGAACAAGTACCGGTGAATTATATGGCGGAAAGACACCTTTCTTTTTCAATGCACCATATATAATAAGATCATAACTTACATAGGGCTTAAATGTGTCCTTGTTCCGATAAGCAGTATAATAGGCCTTATTGTATAATTCCATTTTTTCCTTATTGCCAAAATAACGTATGATTCCAATACTTCCACCTATCGTATTAACTCCAGAGTTAGGATATCCTGTATTCCCATTCGAATAATGTGTAACTCCGACTCCTGCACGCAAATGAGTACAGGCATCAATCTGCCAGTTAAGCAATAAGCCGAAATTGATATAGGCATTTATTTTCGAGCCAACTACATTATTCATGGAATTTGTTTCTTCATCATATTTCTTCCATCCGAAAGAAGCCCCAAAGTTCCATTCATAGTCGAAAGACAAACGAGGGGTTATACTGGCAATCCTATATGTTTGAAAGGCATAAACGGCCAGTGGATTGCCTATCTCGGAAGAATTGAAAAAGGTATTATATCCCACTCCAATACCTTGTATCGCATAAGGATAAATACGCCCCCAATAGGTATCGGGCGAGAATTTAAATCCATACTTCACGTGTCCCGAGAAAGTCTTCCTGACAGGAGTTTGTGCAGCATTCGCACCCTTAAAAAATTCATTGGTAGGAAATGTATAAGCAGGCCGGAAATCGACTCCAATTATATGAACTAATCGCTGACTTGTACTATCCTTGCTACTTGCCATGGTATAAACGGACAAGCATAAAAACATACACACAGCTATAAGCCTATTCGTTTTTCTATTCATCTTACTCTTGCTTTTCAGGAGTTATAAAAAATTCGTACGGACGTTTACTATAAATGGCACCTTCAAAAGTTTTCTTCCTTCCGCTAAAAGGATTGGAAGTGTACAATTTATAATTTATCCAATATTGCTCTATCAGATAATCGACAGAAATTTTCCATTTCTCACCGGGAGGAATCGTATATTTCTTCCCGACCAAGCTGGAATTGATGACACTGCGGATTTGCTGGAAATCACTTCCGACCTCCGCTTTTGTATCTTTCAATACGGGTTTTCCATCTATAAAATCAGGAACGACAACCAATGGCAAGGGAGTTCCTAAAAAGCATTTGTACAGTTTTTCTTCGTTCCAACCATCTTTATTCCTGAAAGAGATTTGACGCGGAAAAGATGATTCCATCGGATCGAAGTACCAACTCGTAGGTTGAGTGGACTGAGTATTATCGATCATCACGCAATAATCAGGCTCTAACAGATTGTCGGAATAAGATAAACTCTCCCAATCATACACGATACTGTCGACTTCATATTCCGAAGTCAGAGCTAATGATACAGAAATAGACTTGATTTCATATTCATTACCCACAACTATCTTGACATCAAGTGCTGCCCTATTCATATTATCACCAAAGAAAATACAGAGTTCCCTGCCATTCCTCTTCTCTACCCTGAAGTCACAATATTCGTAACCTAACTTAATTACGGCATTTTCGCCATTCTTTAAAGGCAAACTCCTGCCATCGGGATTCCCCTCAAGATCACAAATCGTTTCCCATACATTTTCATAATCCCCATATATATTCAAAATATCCCAATTGTCCGATTCAAAAGCTATCCGGGCAACAGAGTCTGTTTCCGACAATTGTATTACAGGTACCTCTGGTAAATAGTCGTCTACAAAAACATTACTATTACATCCGGCTGCAAATACCCATAAACCCAACCACAATATTTTACATAGATTCTTCATAACAATCAGTATCAGAATTAATTTTCAAACTGTATATTTCTTCAGTTTCATCTTCCGGGTGGCATGATAACCGGTGAACCACCTCGCTTGTCAATAACGACACTTCTTAGTATTTCATACAGTATTCCACCCACATCAATGCCCAAATCAAATTTATTGAATTTATAATAAGGTGTAACAATCGGAATAGTCTGCCATCCCCGTTGTGGATCGTAATATCTCTGCACACCCACTTCCATACCAAACCGGTCTGTAAAATCATAACCGACAGCAGCTCCATACGTATTTCTGTTAAAGCCATAACGGCTATCCGGCGAATAAGAGCCAAAAGCACTTATCCGAAGTCTATCTGTAGGATGATAGGTTATACTTCCGAAAGTTCCCAAAGACTGTCCCACACTCATCGGGAAATTATACTTAACAGCATTCACCCCCGCCTGAATAGAAAAATAATCATTCAGGTCATAACGATAAAAAAGTGAAGCCTGATTAAGCCTTCCCAGCCCGGGCAATGTTTCCTGCATGCCACTACCATAGATATTAGGAAAAATCTGTCCTCCCGTCGTATAATCTCCATAAAATCTGGGTGAAGAATCTGTATAATAAGGAGGTATATAGAAAGGTTTATGCAATTTAAATTCTATTTTCTGATCCTTTGGTATTTCAGTTATTGGATCGCTTCCTGTATTTTCGTTGTAATCAAATGAATATCCGACAGCATCAGGAGAAACAAGACCGTCATCAAAAATTGCTTTCATACTGTCTTTATCAAACTTAAGACTATCACTCTTTATGCGTTCCTGCGCATAAAGTCCCGTACATGATAAATAAAGTACAGACAACAGAGCAATATTTCTCCACTTCATAAGTTTTCATAGTTTGAATTATTAATTCAAATATAAATGAAATAATTTGATTAGCCGCCACCTCCTAATCTATTTTAACAACAAAACAAGTTCAGCTCAACTAATCCGGGAGCGGCACACGAAGTTCAGCAACCTTATTATTTCCCCTGAAACAAACTCTCTTTACGATATGATTATGGAGAAATATTTTCCCGTTTAATATAATTAACTCTTTGAAAAGATAACATTTACGATAAATTCGTAGATTTGCGAAAAGTTCGTAATAAAACTCATTCAATATGGAAAAGCTAACTTATCAAGAAGAAGAAGCCATGCGCTTTATCTGGAATTTAGGACCGTGTTTTGTGAAAGAAATCGTAACATGTTATGACGAACCGAAGCCTCCTTACACCACAGTAGCCTCGATTGTGAATAACCTGAAACGAAAAGGATACCTGAAAGCAGAAAGATTTGGAAATACGTACCGGTACACGCCATTGGTAAAGCAGGAAGAATATACCAGCAATTCCGTGGGAAACATCGTGCGCAATTATTTTGCCAACTCTTACAAGGAGATGGTTTCGTTTTTTGCCAAGGAACAGAAAATCTCCAAAGACGAGCTCAACGAGATTATCGACCTGATTGAAAAGCAGGAAAACAAATAAAAGTATGGGATTCACGAATAAATATCTACTTTAATATTTCTTTTATATGCTATATCTTCTTCAAGTCAATATCGGATTGATTCTGTTTTACGCATTGTACAAGCTGCTGTGTACACGGGATACATTCTTCCACTCACGAAGATTCATCCTGATGTTGTCGCTTGCATTGCCTTTTATCCTGCCTCTCATCGACATACGGGAATGGATGGAAAGTCGTGATAGCCTGATTATGCTCACTCATTTTGACTATTCGGTAGTGTTGCCAGAGATTGTAGTAGGAAGTAAAGCTGCGGGAACAGGAAATCAGGTATTCATTTTGTCCGAATGGATGAAATACATATACCTTGCTGGAGTAGCAATTCTGACAATCAGATTCTTTATTCAGGTAGCCAGTCTGTTTCGTATCATTCTGCACACGCCCACGAAGATGATAAACGGTATCTGCGTAAAATGCCTGAAAACTCCTTCCGGACCGTTTTCTTTCTTTGGATGGATTTTCATAAATCCAACCATTGTAAAGGAAAATGAAATTGGTGAAATCCTGACACATGAAATGGCTCACGTAAAACAAAAGCATTCCATCGATATCCTTTTTGCCGAAATAATCAGCATCTGCTGCTGGATGAATCCTTTTGCCTGGCTGATGAAGCGAGAAATCAGACTCAATCTGGAATTCTTAGCCGACAAGAAAGTGATGGAGGCAGGATTTTCCTCTAAAAGTTATCAATATCACCTGCTTGGATTGGCATACAATCACAAGTATGGTTTATCCAATAATTTTAATTTTTCTCATCTTAAACAACGTATCATTATGATGAACAAGAAAAAATCAAATGGTGCAGCGCATATTAAATATGCACTGTTCACCCTTCCGGCCTTTGCTCTACTCGTTGCCGGAAACATCTCCTGCTCGCAGGATGCATCAGAAAAGACAGATGCAAAAGAAGAGGTTGCCACACCAGTTAGTCCGGATGCAACAGAAACTCCAGCAGAGAGCCCTGCGGAAGAAAAAGCACTCGATGTAGTAGAACAGATGCCTGAATATCCGGGAGGAATACAGGAACTGATGACTTTCCTTCAAGAGAACATCAAGTATCCCAAATCGGCACAAGAACGCAAAGTAGAAGGTCGCGTCATTGTTCAGTTTGTAGTAGAAAAAGACGGAACTCCTACCGAGTTTAATGTTGTACGTTCTATTGATCCAGACCTTGATGAAGAAGCTTTGCGTGTAATGAAAGCCATGCCGAAATGGAAACCGGGTATGCAGAAAGGACAGCCTGTAAGAGTAAAGTACACTATCCCTGTATCGTTCAAGCTTAAGTAATCTCTATTGTTGAGTCCGCTTTAAAATGTTTTTTCAGTTATATGTGAAAGAATGATTTTAAAGCGGACTCATTTCCTGCAAAAAGGAATTCAAGACCATATATCGTTGGATATTGTTCATTCGGTGCCTCCTATTAATATGTCAATGAGGCTTGTGGATACATAAGTCTGAAAATCATAGTTATTTGTATAGCGATAAACACAACGATAGTCAATAAGACAATCTTAAAAGGATAATCTCATTGTCATACGTATTCCTGACTTCTGGATGTCCGGATGATTTCTATAATTTAATCTCCAGACATAATCAATCCGTAAGAACTTGAAAATATTTTCAATTCCTACCCCAGCTTCCATGTAAGGTGCTTTTCCCATCAGAAAAGAACCTTCAGGGAATTGGTATAACCCTTCCTTATTTAAAGCAGCCATAGGATTATTCTTGTCTGTCAGATTTCCCCACAGCCCTCTGAACGTAAATACTTCTCTCCATTTAAGTTTCTTGACCAGAGGAATCCGGTTCAGCAAATTTCCATTCATATAGTATGTCAAATCCCATGAGGCATACTCATCATTCAAAAATTCCAAAGCATTCATATTAGTATAGGCTTCAGGTTGTATGGTATAAGTTAAATTGGCATTAGGAAGTATCAACAAAGGATATGGCACCTTGCTCCATACCTTTCCTGCCTTAACAATAAAATCTATATAACCAAATGCAGAGAACCAGAAGCGTTTTTGTATGCCAATATCAGTTCGCTGAAAATCATAAGAAGATCCCAGCAATCCCTTTTTAGCCATTATATGACTCAAGTTGAATATCAAAGCATCGTAAGTAATAGGAATACGTTGAGTCCGGGTTTGATAATACTTTTCATCTTTCCCGTAACGGAACCGCAGTTCTAATGCTGTAAGGTCATAATGATCGACAGGACTCAAAGAACCGTCAGCTTCAAACCTGTTAAACTCGGCAAACGGAGTAGCATATTCCCGCTGATTACGGATAATAGCTTCGTAAGATATTCCATTATAATGTTCCCGCGTATAAGTAAGTTCAGCCTTTCGCAAATAAGTAGCAAACTTGTCTTTCTTACGACGAATAGCCAGCATCATATTATCCTTACTTGTATACATGTACTGTTGCCCCAGTTTATTCAGGTCATACATATATTCCATACGAATGGAATGAATCGGATACTCCAGCCTGTAATCTTTACGGTCGTTAAAAGAATATTCCAACAGAGCATCATATTTAATTTTACGGTCTTTGGTGCCATAAGCTAAATAGCCATCCCCAAACCATCTTTTACTAAGTACCGGAGTTGTTCCTCCACCCACTCGGAAACGTGCTCCCTCAATTGTATTCCCATTAAGCGTAGAGTTCATTGGACCTAAATCGAATTTATTTTTGGAGGGCTCTTTATTTGTAGGAATATATCCTGATACCAGAACACTTATTACCTTTTCCGTAAAATAAAAGACTGGGACCGAACGCAATTTTGCCATTAAGTTGCTTACAGAATTCGGATTCTTCCGTACAGCTTCCACAGGTCGAACCATTTTCCAGTAATTGTCCGATTGCCTGTAAGCATCTGCACTGACAATAGTGGGTGCGCTTTCCTGAAAGACCTTAGCTGTTTTTGTATCAGGTGCATGAAACGAATGGTTGCGATAAATACTCAACCTCCTTGCATACATTCCTTTCGATTTCTCGCTCAACTTAAAATTTACTTTAATATCATCTTTGGTCATCAGACGGGTACTGTCTGCCGTACGTTCAAAAGTCTGCTCAATCGTCATATGTGAAACGAAATTCAGATTGATGTCTTTCGGTACGTTTAGTATAACCTTCTTGACAAAATAGGTTGAATCAAGTGCTACATACAGATGTCCGGTAAATCCAAAGGTTTCCGAATTGAAAGGAACAAACCCTAAATCAGCACAAGGTTGTCCAGCTATATCCAATGTATCGAGTAAATAATATTTGTAATAATTAGGACCGATAGCAGAAAGCGGACTGACAAATCGCTGTAAAAACAATTGTACGTCATTTTTAAATATATCTACTTCATGGAAAGCTTCTCCCAGGAACTGTCGGACTCCATCCCGTGAAAACATTTCGTCTACGCCCGACGACTGGCTGCCCTCTACTACATGCTTTTCCGACTTTGGATGCTTACGATAATACACCGTTTCAACCAATTCTTTTTCAGATACAGGCAAAATAGTAGTTCCATCGGTCAATGTATCTACAAACTCTTCTACAAAGCTGAATTTATTTTTCTTGTTGGGCTTAGAAGGTTTGGGCGTATAATCGTTCATTGCAAAAAGAATCTTCTCATAATGTTCATAGCTGAAATAATCTTGCGAATAGGGACTATTAAGATTTTTTCGTTCAATTATATTCCGGACAAACCGGACTGCAGGATTATCTTTCTTCTCATATTTTTCCCTCTGGGGCTTAACCACCACTTCCTTAAGATAAACCCCACTGGGTGATAAGGAAATTGACAGGTACGGCATTTTTCCCGGAACCAGCTTCATCTTATATGACTCATATCCCAAATAGGAAACGACCAATGTTTTTTCCCCTGCCGGGACATTTAAGGAAAACTGTCCCTTATCATTTGTTGTGGTCCCCAATGTACTTCCTTGAATAAACAGCTCAGCATATGGCAGTGCTTCGCCTGTTATCGAATCGGTTACAATACCTTTTACAGTAATATTCTGTCCGTACAAGCCGGACAGAAACAAAAGCAGAAGAAATAAACAATAGATTCTCTTATTCATGATGCATTTACAAATCACATTTCTATTTATAACCTGAAATAATTATCGGCACAGCTTCTAATGGAAATACCCCCGTACATCAAACATAATCATATATATCACTCATCCAACATCAGATATTTCTGCTGCCACGCCTGATAGTAAGCAGGAAGTTCGGTCATCAAGTTTCCCTGAGGATCAATAAATAACTGAATCGTACTTCCTTCGGCACATAATGTATGGTCACTGTCACGATATACCTGATAAGTATAATCCAGCCTTGCCCCCAGTTTATACACATAATGTGTATGGATTTCTACTTTGTCATTAATGAAAAGAGGTGCGTAATACCTTACCTTTACCTCATACACAGGCGCATAAATTCCGGCACGCTGCATGTCAGCATAACCAATACCCGGATAATGACGACCAAAAGATTCTCTTCCATCTTCAAAATAAGTGAGGTATGTTCCATGCCATACCCTACGCATGGAATCAATCTCACTAAACCTCACTTGTACGCAACAAACATCTTCAAGTTCTTTCATTTCAGTTCACATTAAAGACCTCTGTATTAAAATGACTGTTTACCGCATAGTCTGACAGCGTATACAAAACATAATTTTCGCCCCTCTCGTTCATGCGTAAAGTTTTCAACTTATGACTATGGGCATCAAGAGTTATTACAAACGAAGTAAACGGCATGCGCCTTTTGGCCTTTGCATCCAGCACCGGAGTTATCTGGATAATTTCTCCTTCTTGTTTCACCTGAATAGTTGAGTTCTCAGCGACTTCCGGTAAAGATGTCTGACAAACAACAGCCTGCAAGACTTTTTGTAACGTGCCAAACAGTTCCTGCATTTTACCTTTTGCCACATTTTTCTTTCCGTTTTCCATCATGATATAAGTACTGCCATTCATTAGCAGCATGTCCTTATTATCACTGAAAATCATGCATATCTTATCGGGCTGCTGAAAATAAAAGTGCCCAGAAGTAACAACATCTTTTGCAATAAGTACGTTATGGCTGGTACGTGTAACATTGGCAAGCAATGTCGTTATGCCAGATTGAGCAGACAGTTCTGTAGTAAAAAAGATAAAAACTATCTGCCACATGATGTATTTGTAAATTCCCCTGCTCATGCGTACAGTCCTCCATTGACAGATATGACATCTCCGGTTATATACCCCGCTACATTCGAAACAAGAAAACCTACAACTTCAGCCACTTCTTCCGGTGTACCAAAGCGATTGGCAGGTATAGTTTTCCGTAATGCTTCTTCATCCAGCCCATCTACCATATCTGTTTTGATAAAACCTGGAGCTACTGCATTGACGGTAATATTTTTACAAGCCACTTCTTTAGCCAGCGCCTTGGTTGCTGCTATCAAACCTCCTTTGGCAGCCGAATAGTTTGTCTGTCCCTGTATGCCACTCAGACCACTGACACTTGCCATGTTGACAATACGTCCATATTTACGTCGCATCATAGGTTGTAAAAGCTGCTGAGTGACATTGTAAAAACCTTTGAGAGTAGTATCAAGTACCTGATCCCAATTCTCTTCCGGCATAAGCGCGAGTATATTATCTCGTCTGATGCCGGCATTGTTTACCAGCACTTCAATGTAACAGTCTGGATGAGCATCCTGCCACTCGCCAATTGTTTTTCGGACTTGTTCGCCGTTACTCACATCGAACATCATAATTTCCCCGTCCTGTCCTGCTACTCTTATCAATTCTAACGTCTTCAGAGCTTCCGGTAAATTATTAACACAATTCACGATTACGTAATAGCCCATACACGCCAGCTTTACACACACGGCACGCCCTATTCCCCGGCTGCCTCCGGTTACTAATGCATATTTCATAAAAACAATTATTTTAATTGGTTATACATATATTCTTTTCCAAGTATCTCAGCACAAGTATACATGGCAGTCATCGTTACCCCATGTATTCCGTGCAACACTAAATTCTGCCCTGTAAGCAACAAATTATGCAGAGGAGTCCGCGGCGAAAGTACAGTCATCATCGGATTGTGGTAATCTTTCCGTATGCCATAAGCCGAACCTTCCGGAGTTCCCGTATAATCACGGTAAGTCAACGGAGTGCTGACATAAAATTGTTCAACCATCTTTCCGAGCTCAGGAATAAAATGTTCGGCCAGTCTGATACACTCCGCTGCCAGCCGTCGCTTCATTTCAGTGTATTCTTCTCCCCGATGTCCGACGGAAGTTTGTGCCCATCGAGAACATTTATCCCATGACATTGGAGTTAGCAAGTCTATTTGCCGCAAATATTCACCGCCATCTTCCGGCAGACGGGCCGTTATCAGAAGTCTGTCTACAGACGGATTATCCTGATAAAAAGTCCATACATCACTTTGTTTATAGATATACTGATTCCAGTTAAAGTATTTTATCTGCAGAGGCTTAATAACCAAGGAAACAGTAAGCATGCCAAACGTGTTATCCAAGGCTCCGATACGCTTAAGGTAAATGCCTCTCATAACCTTACTTTGCTTTATCCAGCTACAGGTTACGGCGGGATGTACGTCGCTGATAAAACATTCTGCTTCATAAACTTGTCCGTCCGAACAACGGGCACAGACTACTTTTCCATCTTTCTCAACCAGTTCTTCTACGGCAGCCCGACAGATTATATCGCCACCCTGTTTACGGATATCCCGAATTAAGGAATCAACAATAAGAGAACCCGGACCTTTTAAACGCCAGCTACTCTCAATAAAACTGGCGTTTCCATGCAAAAAAGTAAACAACGGCAAGGAATCCTTCCGCAACTCCAACTTCAGCGAAGTTGCGCTCAGTACATCAACCAGCAGTGGATTATGAAATGTTTTTACCAGATAGTGCCATGCGCCGGTTTCAAAAAGAGCAAAAGATGATGAAGCCTGATCCGACTTTAACAGGCTTAACTGTTCTCGCTTTGTCTGTTTAAGTAAATGGATATATTGTGCCAAAGCCTCCTTCTCTGCCGGAAAGCGTTCTTGCAGGTTCTCCATAAAGTTTTCATATCCCTGCAAAAAGGAAAAATTCTGGTTGCCAATTTGTATTCTGTCAAAAGCTTCATCCATTTTTTCCCAAGGAAGATTTTCCAGTCCAAGCATCTTAAACGCTGCATACAGAGATTGTCCCTCTTCAAGTCCGCCTACATAATGAAAGCCCGTATCGAATGTAAATCCGTTACGCTTATAGCTCTGAAGGCAACCTCCCGGTTGTGCCTCTTTTTCGAGTACCAGCACACTTTTGCCGGCTTTCGACAAAATGTGAGCACACGCCAGTCCGCCCAGTCCACTTCCAATAATAATTACATCGTACTTCATTGCTGTTTTCTTTTTTGAATTATTCTGAATACGGCGGGCTGCACAACATACGATAAGACTACCGAAGAAATCAGTCCTACCAAAGTACAGAAGCCAACTGAAGAAATGGCCGGATGTTTGGCAAACAGCATGGAACCGACAGTAATAATCAGGATAACTGCACTGAAAAAGATAGCAGTCTTATGATATTTCAATAAATCCGGATTCTGCCCTTTATCTAAAAGTCCGCTCATGATAAATATGCTGTAATCTACTCCTATTCCAAAAATAAACGTAGATATGACCACATTAATGAGATTAAACTGCTTGTTGAAGATAACCATGGCGCCCAATACGATAAACCAGCTCAGTAATATAGGCATAAAGCCCAGTAAGGCATAACGAATATTCCCGTGAAAATTTAACAACAAAATGACAAATACAAAAAGCATGGAAAGCCATTGCAACAGATTGAAATCCTTATTCAGCTGGGTAAGAGTATCTGTAGTATAATAATACGTATCAAGTACCAGCAAATGAGGCAAGGAAGCCACGGCATCACAAATCCGGTGATAATCACTGTGACTGCTTCTTATGGAGTCATTGGCACATCTGACAGACGTAAAGCAAAGATAGTCGCCATTGTATGACTGCTCCATCAAGGTCGACAAGTAACCTTGTGGAATAATTCCAGCCTTGTAAAGCGCATCCGGTTTATAGTCGGCTGTCACCCAGTCAAAGAAAGGCTGAAATGCCTCCGGACGTAATCCTGCCTGGGGAGCCGTTTCCTCTATCAACTTCCGTACAAGCTGCAAACGCTGGCTCGTCCAAAAGTTCTTCCATGCATCAATACGTTGCTGCTGTACGTCAAGCGGGACAAAAAGCATCCCGGTATGGGTGTAGCTCTTTACCAATCCCTCTTTTTGCAAAGAATCCAACTTGCTATTTAATCCCTCAAAACGATGAATCGCCTCTTCCATCGTATGCCCGGAACTTGCAAAATACTTTTGCTTATCGCCTGTATAAGTTTTATTCCGCAGTAAATTTTCCGAATAGGAAGTAATTTCCGATTTATAGCCAAGATCATGCATATCAGCATCGAACCGGGTTCCTCCCTTTATATAAAATGCAATACATACCACTGTAATGATTAGCAATACAGCAATAAGTGGTTTACTGCGATCGAAGGGGAAAGCATTTATTTTTTCAATAAACAAGAATGCCCGCTTATTGATTTTATTTGCAGCAGGATTAAGAAACTGAGGTAAATAAAAAAGACAAAACGCCGTAGTACCGACAATACTTAGTGAAGCGAACAAGCCGAAATCTCTCAGCAATTCTGTCTGCACAAAAACAAGTCCCATAAAAGAACCGATAGTCGTAATGCAACCCAAGCAGACAGGCCGTACCTGATCACGCAACATCTGTTCCGGATCGTTGACAAATTTATAATGCGTCAGCACATGAAGTACATAACTGAAGGCTACACCCAGTACAACAGCTCCTATTCCAAGCGCAAGCAAAGAGAACTCACCTTTGATAAAATACATACCTGCCAGTCCGAACAATACGCCAAAAACCAGCGGCAGCAATAAAAGAGGTAATGTATCATAATTGCGGAAGCAAAATAAAATAAACAGCAATACCAGTATCATAGCTCCGGCAATTGTCGTCTTCAAATCAGACTTTATTTGCGATGCGTTATAAAAGCCGCTTGCCGGAGTTCCATGATAACATATCTTTACATCAGGAACAGAAGTAGAGAATGCCTCTATCTGCTCATTCAGCATCTGGAATAAAGCTGATCCCTGCCCTGTATTCGTTGCCGAATAGCGGGGAGTAAGGAAAGCTACACACACTGTAGAATCGGGCACGAAGAAATGTCCATCAATAATTTTATAGCCACTTCCACCTCCTTCTACCAAAGGCTTGAAGCGGGACATCAGTTCCTTTCGCAGTCCCAAAGGATCTATTTGTATTAATTCGGGATACATACTGCCCAAAGAAGAACCCAGATCCCTGCGGTTCTCCTCCATCTGCCGCTCCAGATGAGAAGTGGTCAGCATCGTATCGAGTCCGGAATAAAAGCTTGTATCGATGTAGGCAGGCAAATGAGCTTCCAAATAATCAATGGCATCAGGCAACAATTCATCCGGCAAACAATAAAAAATATCCTCCAATGTCCGTGACGAGGAATCCGATACAGCATCCTTACGCAACAGTGAATCGACAAAAGCATCACATGTTTCTACGATGTGCGCCACAGAAGCTCCATTTTTCCCCTCAAAAAGCAAGAAAGTCTTATCCTTTATTTTCAGATTAGCAAAAGCCAGCTTGGTACTTCCATCTTCGTTGGTAGAAGCCGGAAGCAACTTATTTATATCTTCTTCCAAATGAATTTGAAAGGCGAAGAAACCGCAACATACGAACCAGATAATCATAGAAATCCAGCAAACCGCACGATGGTTGCGAAAATAGTGATAGACCTTTATACAAAATTCTGTCATACCGTCATTATTCCTTTAAAATCAGCATAAACTCTCGTATCATCAGCTATTCGGGCTGTTACCTTAAATCCTTCTTCCACCGGACAGATATCCATCGTAACATTTACCTCCGAACATACGGAAGGGGTTGCAACCGAAAGAAAACGGCATTGCCTGATAGTATGAATAGACATTTTCTTCCCCATCAGGCGCATGGCACATTCCTTTATGGTTTCGATATGGCAGACACCCGGGCAAACTGGATGACCGGGGAAATGACCACGATAGATATCGCAATCGGGCAACAGACGGATGCGGAACGTACCTTTCATTCCGCAGACTGTTGCATCTTCCATTTGATAATACTTGTTTTCGAGAAGCATCTTGTACTGATTTTTTAAGTGTTAGGAGTGATATATATTTTCATCTGAAGTTCTGCAATGCGTTCATCCGATACCCATGACTCGCCCGTTATGCAGGCAATGTCGCCAACTACTTCTTCACGCGTCACAGTGGTCTTCAGAGTTTCTCCCACACGCGCAGAACGATAACAATGAAAGTTACGAATCTCACCAATATAACCTGCCGGAACATACGAAGCACCTTCTTCGCGAACCAGATAACCGGCAAGTGCCGAAGCAGACTGAGCAATATGCTCAATCACTCCGGCTTCTGCCAACGTTCCATCAGATTCTAAAAAATAATTATCCGGCAGAATAAGAAGAAGAGTAACAGCCGTTTCTCCATTCATGCTCAACAGTTTATCGACCATCTTAAAAGGTGAACGTTGAGGAATCAGCTGCTCAATGTCGTAGTTATTCATTTGCAGATAGATGAGATTCAATATAGTCATACAAATCGTTAAACGTCTTGATATTCCGCAAGTCGGCTACCGGAATCTTAATCTTATATGTGTGCTGGATAAGAGCCACCAGATCCACCAGACTCAAGCTGTCCAACGATAGTGTATCGCGCACGTTAGCATCAGGGCTAAAAAGTGCAGATTCTACTTCAAATTCTTCAGATAATAATGCGTTTACTTTTTCAATAATGTCATTACGTGTCATAATCAGTATTATTTTATTATTACGGTTATATATTATTTAGTTATATATTTTTTACTATCAGAGTGGAGTTTGTACCACCAAACCCAAAAGAATTGGACAGGAACATGTTGAATCCGATTTCACGCGTTTCAGGCAAGATATTCAGACAAGCAGTATCCTCGTCCGGACGTTCAAAATTGATATTTCCCGCGATGAAACCACTTTTCATCATCAGTATTGAATAAATCAGCTCACTGGCTCCCGCCATCCACATTTCATGTCCGGTCTGACTCTTGGTAGAGGTTACCGGTACCCGATAATCACCAAAAACACGAGCAATAGCCTGCGCTTCACGAGCATCCCCGATACGCGTAGAAGTAGCATGAGCATTAACATAACCTATCTGACGCGGATCAATTCCACCATGTTGCAGACAAAGCTCAAGAGAACGTGCCGGCCCATCTACATTGGGAGTAGATATATGATTTCCATTACCGGAAAATCCCCAGCTTACGATCTCGGCCAGAATAGGTGCTCCCCGCTTGACGGCACACTCGTAACTTTCTACAACGAGCGTTGCAGCTCCGCCCCCGGGTACCAATCCGTCACGGTCCGCATCAAACGGCCGGCTGGCTTTCGACGGTTCGTCTTCACGAACGGAAAACGACTGAATGCCATCGAAAGCGGCTACCCCATAAAGGTTGGCTTCCTGTGCTCCACCGCATACAATACAATCCTGCAATCCGTCGCGAATCAACAGATAAGCCAGTCCTACAGCCTGCGAACCGGAAGCGCATGCAGCCGAAGATGTCAGATTAATTCCTCTCAACCGGAACAGACAAGCCAGATTCATGGTTACCGTAGAATTCATAGACTGAAAAATAGCTCCGCTTCCACATGCAGCCGTATCCTTGTATTCACGGAAATTATCCAGCGAACGCATCGTTGCCTCGGCTACAGAATCGTTGCCATAAATAAGTCCGATTTCATGGCAGTCTATATAATCCTGGTCAAGCTGGGCGTGCTCCAACGCAGCCCGTGTAGCCATATAAGCATATTGAGCTTCTTCGGGCATAAACTGACGAAAATTTCTTGAAACAAACGGCTTCAGGTCAGGCCGCTGTATTGAGGCACATAAGGCGGAACGAAATCCCGCATCCTTACGCTCCTGACTAAATATAATGCCGCTTTTCCCGGCGTATAGCGCATGGCATACGTCGGCAAGTGAATTACCCAGGCATGACCAAATTCCCATACCTGTAATCACAACTCTTCTTTCCATATTGTTATCGTTAATTTTATAATTTTTTCTTGTAACACCTTCTTCGCTTTGTATAAGCAGGATGCAACGGCCCCCACTGTGAAAGTTCCTTCACGTTATCTTCCAACTGAGGTCCGGTTTCGGCATAGCGGAAATGATATTGGTTATAGATGGGAATCAGATCATCGAAAAACAGGGCGTTCACTCCAAGTCCCTGATAATCGGGCCGTACGGCGATAAGCAGCATATCCACCTTTTCCTCCCTCTTCCATTTCAAGGCTTTCAGCAAATGATACCACCCGAAAGGGAACAACCGGCCTTTTGCTTTCTGCAAGGCATGGGAAAGGCTTCCCATAGTAATTGCAACGCCTACAATTTCTCCTTTATCATTCTCTACAACAGGGATAAGACGTTTGTCAATCAAAGGCAGATAACGATTCACATATTCGTCTATCTGCCTGTCCGACAACTCTGTATAACCGAACAAAGGAGCATATGCCTGATTCAACAGTTCAAAAACCTTTCTTCCGTATCCTCTCTTATAGATATCTGCATGAGTCAGTTTACGGACGGTCAGGCCAAACATTTCTTTCGAAAGCCTTGCCACACGTGCATACTTTTCCGGAACTTCTTTGGGAATTTCGATACATACCTGAATCCAGTCTACCCTAAAATCCGCAACTATCATCCAATACACGATTAAGGGTA
>HF993154.1:21497-32624 GCA_000436795.1 Bacteroides sp. CAG:1076 | reverse complement strand
CGCCTGCATTACTGACGGCTGATGCCAGTCGCCAGCCACTACACCATACCATACCTCCCTGTACAATGGGATATTTTATTCCGAAAAGATGACATATTCTGTTCATAGTCTGTTGCTTTTTTGCAAAGATAGGCTTTTCCGGGATTTTTGCAAAGTTAAATTTCGCAACTTGTTGCCTTGAATACGGGGCGAGTCTGCTGGCTTTCTGTTTCGAAACCGAACCAGTAATTCGTTTTTTCGTCTTCGGTTGCTGGAAGCAGGCAGAGCCTCAACCGTTCGTGATAGCTGCCATATACTACATTCCAGTTGTCGGGAGGTGTAACATGCTTGGTACGTATGCGTGCGGCAGGCTGTTTCTTGAGTGACATTCCAGCTTCTATCCATGCCAGTGTTGCGGCTGTTTCATAAGCTGGGTACGCCTGTTTGCAGAATTCATATAAAATCACCCCGCGGCGTTCCTGACTCATGGGCTGGTCGGCCACTCCAAGTGCGATAAGATGTGCTAAAAAACGGTGCAGGAAATCGGGTTGCTCTACGATCAGGCGGCGCGTAATATCTTGCCAGACTGGAGTATTGTAGAATCCGTCGAGCAGACGCGACAACAGGTGTGCGGTTTGCAGTTCATCGGGAGTAATCTCTCTTGTTTCCAGTACTTCGTAGGGTGGAAAGGGAGAGTACTTGATGCCCAGTTCGTCGGCACGGCGGCGCATCTCTGTACCCGGCAGCAGCTTCAGCGATTCAAGCTGGATCTCTCCGGCTCGGTAAGAGGCAAGTGTACGGACATCTTCGAATATCTCTTCCAGCTTGTAGAGCGGAAGTCCGGCAATCAGGTCGGCATGCGTTTCCATGTTGTTCAGCGAGCAGAGGTATTTCAGCCCCTCCAAGGCATCGGACAGCTTGCCCATACGACTGCTGGTTGTAAGTACTTCTTCGCGAAGACTCTGTATTCCGGCTTCCAGATGGAGCAGCCCCTGAGGCATACGTGCCAGTTCTGCTTTCAACTCGTCGGAGAGCAGGGCAGGGTGTATTTCCAGATGAAAGCGAATATCGGGAAATTCCAGAAACAAATCGAGCAGAGCTTTGGCGTGACGGCTGTTGTAATTGAACGTCCGGTCGAGTACACGGATATTACGGATGCCGTGACGATGAATGATGTGGATGCGTTCGCGAATGGTTTCGATTGGTAAGGTCCGGACAGGCTTTTCTCCTCCACTTACGCAGAAAGCACAAGTATTGAAGCATCCTCGTGTTGTTTCCAGTTGCACGAAGGGTTTGCTCCAGTTAAAAAAACGGCTTGTTTCGGGAGGAACCAGTTGGTCGAAATCGAGTACACGTGCGATGCCGTTGTCGTGATAACTTCCGTCGGTTCTGTCAATATAACATAATCCGGTAATGTCTGTCCAGTTGTCGGGAGTATTCCAGCACTTCAGCCACTGGCTGACGGCTTCTTCTCCTTCTCCCCTGAATACGCAGTCTACGAAAGGGTGACACCTTAGGAAGGTCTGGTTCTCTCCCAGAAATTCAGGCCCTCCCAGAGTGATGCAGCAATCAGGCAGTAACGCCTTGGCACGTGAAAGCACATGAAGTAACATTTCGTGATTGAACAACCAGCAGGTTGCTGCAATAATATCGGGTCGGCGCCGATAGATTTCTCCGGTAATCATGCCCGGATTTTCGTTGACTGTTGCCGATACGATATCCCATTCATAGGATGTTTCTTCAGAGAGCTGTGCGTGTATGGCAGGGAGAGCTAAGGAAGAATGTGCATAAGAACTGTTCAAGTCGAGCCAGACTATCTTCATAAGTTAAGCGTAAGTATAAAAGAAATGTCATCCCAAACGTTTTCTATATTCACAGAAACGCTCAGGATGACATTGATTATGATAATAAAACTTTAATTACAGCAAGTATTGTGAGCTGATAGATTCGTTAGTCATCACGCGGCGAATTGTTTCAGCAAACATATCAGCGATAGAAAGCTGTTTAACTTTTGCGCAACGGTTTGAGTAAGGAATACTGTCGGTAAATACAAGTTCTTCCAACTGTGAGTTCTGAACACGTTCAGAAGCAGGGCCAGACATTACACAGTGTGTAGCAATAGCGCGTACAGATGTAGCACCAGCTTCTTTCATAATGTCGGCAGCCTTGGTAATAGTACCGGCTGTATCTACCATATCGTCGATAAGGATGACATTCTTGCCCTTTACATCACCGATAATTTGCATAGAAGCTACTACGTTTGCTTTTTCACGTGTCTTGTGGCACAGAACCAAAGGCACATCTAAATATTTGGCATACGTGCTGGCACGCTTAGAACCACCTACGTCCGGGGTTGCGATAACCAGGTTCTCCAAGTTCAAAGACTGGATGTAAGGAGCAAAAATAGTAGAGCCGTAGAGGTGGTCTACCGGAATATCGAAGAATCCCTGAATCTGGTCAGCGTGCAAGTCCATTGTAATCAGACGGTCGATACCGGCAACACTCATCAGGTTGGCTACCAGTTTTGCACCGATAGAAACACGCGGCTTGTCCTTACGGTCCTGACGTGCCCATCCGAAATACGGAACTACGGCGATGATACTCTTAGCTGAAGCACGCTTTGCTGCATCGATCATCAGCAAAAGCTCCATTAAGTTGTCTGAATTCGGGAAAGTAGACTGTACGAGGAATACGTGCTGTCCGCGAATAGATTCTTCGTAAGATACTGCAAATTCGCCGTCGGCGAAATGAGTAATGTTCATGTTACCCAGTGGGCATCCTAAACTGTTACAGATTTTTTCTGCAAGGTATCTCGAGTTTGTACCCGAGAACACTTTGAATGATGATGTTTCGCTCATTGTAATATTTTGATATATTGCCTAATATTTAAGTGCAAAGTTACGCCATTTCTTTAAGCATGGCAAATGAAATAAAAAAACTTTAATCTGCAAGTCGTTTCAGCTTCCTGAAATGTTCGATAAGGTTCTGGTAATTATAGTCGTGGTTGAGGTCGAACTTGTTCCAAAGTCCTCCCAAAATGGCCGCTCCTCCAAAACCGTAATCTTTCACTTGCAGGATATTGTCTTCATCGATGCCTCCCAGCGCAATGACACGTTTGTCGATTATGCCCTCCTTTGCTGCCTGACGAATCTGTTCAGGAGTATATTCGGCTGCATATCCTTGTTTGGAGATGCTGTCGAACACAGGACTGAGAAATACATAATCGAAATTTGCTTTCTTTTCTTTTACCTCTTCCAGCGAGTGGCAGGAGGTACTTATCTGCCCGGAATAATTGTCGGGTGCAACCGGATTACGATGATTTAGGTGAATTCCTTTGAGATTATATTCTTCTTTCAAATAAAAATGTCCATGTACTACGATACGTTTCCGGTACTTTTCCGGAATGAGGGTCAGCAGGCGTTCTGCATAAACCGGGGCGGTATCGGGCTTGCGCAGGTGAAGATAGTCGAGTCCTTCGTCGAAAAGCGTAGTTATAATCTTATCTTCCTCTACGAAATATGTAGGTTTGGTTATCAATATCAGTTTCATGTGAAAACATAATTGTGGCGCAAAGGTAGTAACATGTTTGTAATATTCCTAATGGTTTAAAGCAAAATCGTGTGCGTAACCATTGTTTTGAGGTCAATATGCCATAATTTGCCGCTTAAAACCTCGCCGTAACCGGTAATAACCTTTAAAACTTCGTTGGCTTGTGCGCAGCCAATCAAGCCGGGAGTTACTCCTAATACGCCTTTGGGAGGGGATGGCATGGATAACATTTCTTCTTCGTCGGGGAAAAGGTCACGGTAGTTTTTTCCTCCTTGGTAATTGAATACAGATACTTGTCCGTCGAAAGCTCGGATGGCTCCATAGACATACACCTTATTTAATAGGACACAGGTATCATTTATCAGGTAGCGTGTCTGAAAGTTGTCGCATCCATCGACAACGATATCGTACTGGCTGATGATTTCCTGAGCATTTTCTTTGGTCAGGCGTGTGGGATAGGCCTTGAATGTGATATGGCCGTTCAGCTTTTCCAGCCGTTGCTTGGCACAAAGAGCCTTAGGCATTCCAACTTCTGTTTCGTTGTATAAAATCTGCCGTTGCAGATTGGTTTCGCTCACGTTGTCGTCATCCATCAGTCCGATGGTACCGACTCCTGCACCGGTGAGGTAAGTAGCTATGGGGGACCCCAGTCCTCCTACGCCAACAATGAGTACTTTGGCTTGACTTAATAGGACTTGTCCGTTTTCTCCTATCTCTTCCAGTAAAATCTGACGATTATATCTTTCTTTTTCTTTCTCAGTTAGTTGCATAGCTGTTTCGTAGAAAAAGAAAGGCATCCGGATAGACTCATGATACTTTTTCCGGATACCTTTCATCTTGTTATTTCATTTCCTTTTGATTATTGGTTGGCGGCAACCGTACGGTGGAGTTGCGCGATATGGTCGAATGAGGCATCCCAGTCTTTCCATACCGGTTCACGTCCGATAGCCTTGAGTGCTTTTTCAACTTCTACGGCTGTACGTTCGTCGCTGACGTGGAACTGTTCCAGTGCTTGCGGGTAAGTATAGTAACCTCCCGGCTCGGTTTTGCTTTCAGCACTCATGGTCGTTACTCCAAGTGTTGCCATGTGGTCACGGATATTGGCAGGCTCACGGGTAGAATAAGAGATATCTACATCGTGATCGAATATACGCATGGCAAATGTTACCTGAGCCAGTTCTTTGTCGCTCATGATGACATTAGGCTGGAATCCTTCATTCTCAGCCGGACGCATACGTGGAAAGTTGACACTATATTTTGTTTTCCAATAGTGCTTTTGCAGATAGCGCAGGTGATAAGCCATCATTGTTACATCTGTACGCCAGTCTTCCAGCCCGATAAGAACGCCCATGCCGATAGAGTGAACGCCGGCCTGTCCCATACGGTCGAAGCCGTTTACACGCCATTCGAATTTCGATTTCATGCCACGCGGGTGATAGATGTTGTAGCGTGCCTTGTTGTATGTTTCCTGAAAGCAGATAACCCCGTTCAGACCGTGGTTGACCAGTTCGGCATATTCTTCGGCCTTAAGCGGCATGACCTCTATCTTCAGATTTGAAAAATACGGCTTTGCCAGATCGAGAGCCTTTGCGATGTAAGGTACTCCTGCCTTTGCCGGATTTTCTCCTGTTACAATCAACAGATTTTCAAAAGGACCGAGTTTCTTAATGGCGCGGTATTCGTTCTCTATTTCTTCCGGCGTAAGGATGGTACGTGCCATCGGATTACTGATATGAAAGCCGCAGTACACACACGAGTTGGTACACGAGTTGGTAATGTACAGCGGGATAAACATAGATATAGTCTTTCCGAAACGTTCTTCGGTGTATTTACGACTCAAATGTGCCATCGGCTCGAGAAATTTCTCGGCAGCAGGTGAAATCAGTGCCATAAAGTCGTCTACGTCGCAATGTGACTTTCCCAAGGCCCGTATGACGTCGGCTTCGGTTTTTGAGTAGATGGCTTTGGTGGTTTCTTCCCAGCTTATTTTTTCTAATTCGTCACTAAACATGATATTTATGGCTAGTTTTCAATTTCTTGTATACATTCCGCTATTTTTCAAAATAGCGGAATGGTTGGTTAATTAAATGATTACTTAAGATTCGACAAGTCGCGCGATAACTTCATTGCACAGAAGTTAGGCCCACACATGGTACAGTATTCACCATCTGTGTGACGACCTTCGTTAAAATATTCCAGCGCACGGTCCGGATCAAGACTCAGGTGGAACTGGTCGCGCCAGCGGAACTCGTAGCGTGCCTTACTCAAGGCATTGTCGCGTATCTGCGCACCCGGGTGACCTTTGGCCAGATCGGCTGCATGAGCTGCAATCTTGTATGTGATAACTCCGGTACGTACGTCTTCACGGTTAGGCAATCCCAGATGCTCTTTCGGAGTAACGTAGCACAACATGGCTGTACCGAGCCAGCCAATCTGAGCGGCTCCGATAGCAGATGTGATGTGGTCGTAGCCAGGGGCGATGTCAGTTACCAACGGACCGAGGGTATAGAACGGTGCGTTATGGCAATGGCTGATCTGGCGTTCCATGTTTTCTTTGATTTTGTGCAAGGGCACATGTCCCGGACCTTCGATGAATGCCTGTACATTCTTGGCCCATGCGCGTACAACCAGCTCGCCCATTGTATCAAGTTCTGCAAACTGGGCCTCATCATTCGCATCAGCAATGCATCCCGGACGCAGACCGTCGCCTAATGATACGGCAACGTCGTATTGGGCAAGTATATCACAAATATCGTCGAAATGCTCATAAAGGAATGATTCCTGATCGTGTACCAGACACCATTTGCTCATGATACTACCTCCGCGTGATACAATACCGCACAGACGCTTGTCGGCAAGATGTACATTGTGGCGGCGTATACCGGCATGGATGGTGAAATAGTCGACTCCCTGTTCGCACTGTTCGATCAGTGTATCGCGATAGATTTCCCACGTCAGGTCTTCTACTTTGCCATTTACCTTTTCCAGTGCCTGATAGATAGGCACGGTACCCACTGGAACCGGGCAGTTGCGTACAATCCATTCACGAGTTTCGTGAATGTTGTCGCCGGTAGAAAGATCCATCAGTGTGTCACCTCCCCATTTACAGCTCCATACAGCCTTGTCCACTTCTTCATCGATGCTGGAAGTTGTTGCCGAATTACCGATGTTGGTATTGATTTTTACCAAGAAGTTACGTCCGATAATCATCGGTTCCGACTCCGGATGATTGATGTTTGCCGGCAATACGGCACGTCCGGCTGCTATCTCGTCACGAACGAATTCAGGAGTGATATACGTATCAATGCCCAGCTCTTTACAGTTCATGTTCTCGCGGATAGCTACATATTCCATTTCCGGAGTAATGATACCCTGTTTGGCGTAGTACATCTGCGTGCAGCATTTTCCGGCTTTTGCACGGTAAGGCAAAGCGATATGCTCGAAACGTAGATGGTCGAGCGAATGGTCGTCGCGGCGCATCTTGCCATATTCTGAAGTAATGGAAGGCAATTGCTCTACATCGCCACGTTCCAGAATCCAGCTTTCACGCATACGGGGAAGACCTTTCTTCAGGTCGATTTCAATGTTCGGGTCACTGAACGGACCACTTGTGTCGTAAACATAAACCGGCGCATTAGGAGTGGTAACCTTTTCTCCATTAACGATTGTTACGGTAGGAGTAAGGTTTACCTTCTGCATTCCTACTTTAATGAATGGGAAAAGCGTTCCTTGCATGTAAGCCTTTTCGGCATGTGCATATGCTCTTTTGTCTTTTTCTTTATCCATGAAGATATGTATTTATTCATTTAAAAATGATGTTAGTGGAGAAGAAGCAGAAGCTACGAGGTTTTCCGACTGGATACCTAATCCTGCTTCGTAGGCGCGTCTTCCGGCAATGACTGCTTCCTTGAAAGCTTTTGCCATTTCTACCGGATTGCCTGCTACGGCGATAGCTGTATTGACCAGACATGCTGATGCACCCATTTCCATTGCTTCTGCAGCATGGCTTGGAGCACCGATACCAGCATCGACAACAACCGGTACATTACTCTGCTCAATGATAATGCGCAAGAAGTCGCGTGTCTGCAATCCTTTGTTGGTTCCGATAGGAGCGGCAAGCGGCATGACAGTGGCTGCTCCGGCTTCTTCCAGGCGTTTACATAAAGTCGGGTCAGCCTGACAGTAAGGCAATACCACGAATCCCAGTTTCACCAGTTGTTCTGTTGCCTTCAGCGTTTCAGTAGAATCAGGCAGCAAGTAACGCGGATCCGGATGAATTTCCAGTTTCAGCCAGTTGGTTCCGAAAGCCTCACGTGCCATTTGTGCGGCAAAAACTGCTTCTTCGGCAGTACGTACGCCTGAAGTGTTAGGCAATAGCTGTATATGCGGATGAATAATATGGCGCAGCATGTCGTCTTCCTTGTTTTCAAGTTCGATACGTTTCATGGCAACTGTTACCATTTCAGTACCTGATGCCAGAATGGCATCTTCCATGAGTTGATTTGAATTGAACTTGCCGGTTCCCAGAAACAAGCGGGATTCAAATTCTTTTCCGGCAATAATAAGTTTTTCCATTGTATTTATTTTGTTTGAGTTTTAAAAACTAGACATTCATTGTTGAGCCCTCTGCTTGGATCGCCGGATAGCTTCGAGTATGCGATGCGTTTCATCTGCCGGATTGTCTGCCCGTAGAATTGTTCCACTCAGGGCAATGCCTGTAACTCCGGTTTGCATGATAGCAGGAATATCATCGTAGGTAATACCTCCGATAGCAACAATTGGCAGATTGATGCCGGCAGCTTTCATCTGTGATACGATGGAAGCATATCCTTCCAGTCCAAGAATTGGGCTGAGATTCTTCTTGGTTGTTGTAAAGCGGAACGGACCGCACCCGATGTAATCGGCTCCTGCCTGATAGTGCATCTGTACGTCTTCGAAAGTGTTTGCTGTTCCTCCGATGATAAAGTCTTTGCCCAGGATTTGTCTTGCTTCGGCAATGGGCATATCCTTTTTCCCCAGATGAACCCCGTCGGCATGCAGCTCTTTTACCAGTTCCACCTGATCGTCGATAATGAAGGTGGCTCCGTATTCCTTACATAACGCCTGTACACAGACAGCTTCCGTACGGACTTCTTCGGGAGTGGCATCTTTCATTCGCAATTGAATCCAGCGGCATCCGCCCTCGAGCGCCATGCGTGCTGAATCATAATAAGAATACCGGTCGGTAAAATGTGTGATAAACTGTAAATCCATTGCCTTATCCTCCGCATGCAGCTTTAATGATAACCAGACTGTCGCCTTCCTGTATTACCTGTTCTGCCCACTGGCTGCGAGGTATCATGCGATTGTTCAATGCAATGGCAACGCCCTGCGACGGTAAATCCAATTGCACGGCCAAAGCTGAAATAGTATTTCCTGTGGTAAGTTCCACCTCTTTGTTGTTGACTTGTACTTTCATAAATGTTGATGTGTTAGTGAAAGTAATAACAAAGAGTTGTCCCGGAAGCCGGAGAAGATATATAGACGAATAACAATCCCTTCGGCGGTACTAACCGCATCAGGTGCTTAGGGTATAATCTCAGCCCGTCGAAAAAGGGCACCCCTTTGTTTTACTTGTGGACAAAGATACACTTTTTGATGTATATCTTTATCATTTTTACATTGTTTTTCTTTTATTTTTTTGCGACTGCTGAAATCCGTATATCTGTAATTCGGGTTATATTTCCCGCAAAATGGTTAGAAGGCAATTGAAACAGAAGTTTTATTTTTGTATCGTCATTAAAAATAGAATATTATGTATATTGAAAAAATCAATTCTCCTGCCGATGTAAAGGTACTGTCTGTAGAGCAAATGGAAGTGCTGGCCACTGAGGTGCGTCAGGCTTTGTTGCATAAACTGAGTGAACATGGAGGTCATATCGGCCCTAATCTGGGCATGGTAGAAGCAACCATTGCTTTACATTATGTATTCAATTCTCCATACGACAAGATTGTATACGATGTGTCACACCAGAGCTATACGCACAAAATATTGACCGGAAGAAAGGAAGCCTTTCTGAATGCCGCCGATTATGATAAGGTGTCCGGTTATACGAATCCGCAGGAAAGCGAACACGATTTCTTCACTATCGGACATACTTCGACGTCTGTCAGCTTGGCTTGCGGACTGGTGAAGGCGCGTGACCTGAAGGGGGATAGCGAAAATATTATTGCCGTAATTGGTGACGGCTCTTTGAGCGGAGGAGAGGCTTATGAGGGATTGAGCAATGCGGGAGAGAACGGGACAAACATGATTATTGTGGTAAACGATAACGAGATGTCTATTGCCGAAAATCATGGAGGATTGTATCAGAACCTGCGTTTGTTGCGTGAAACAGAAGGTAAAGCGGAATGTAATTTCTTCCGTTCACTGGGATTGGATTACATGTTTGTGAAAGACGGAAATGATATTGCTTCGCTGATTGCAGCCTTTAAGGCAGTAAAAGATACACCACGTCCGGTTGTGATTCACATTCACACCTTGAAAGGAAAGGGATATTTACCGGCTGAAACCCACAAGGAACAATGGCATTGGGGAATGCCTTTCGATTTGAAGACAGGAGCTCCTAAGTTTGATTTTTCAGGAGTGGAGGATTATTCCGACCTGACTGCGAAGTTTTTGCTCGATGAGATGAAGAAAGACAAGTCGGTGGTAGCCATAACATCTGGTACTCCTTCTGTTATCGGGTTTACTCCTGAACGCAGACAGCAGGCAGGACGTCAGTTTGTCGATGTGGGTATCGCCGAAGAACATGCTGTTGCGCTGGCTTCCGGTATTGCGGCCGGTGGCGGAAAGCCCGTCTATGGAGTATACAGTTCGTTTATCCAGCGCACTTACGACCAGCTTTCTCAGGATTTGTGCATCAATAATAATCCGGCTACGATTGTTGTCTTTATGGGAACCATAGCAGGAATGAACGATGAAACTCATCTGGGTTTCTTCGATATTCCGTTGATTTGCAATATTCCCAACATGGTTTACTTGGCACCGACTTGTAAGGAAGAGTATTTCGCTATGCTGAAATGGTCTATTTATCAGAACAAATATCCGGTTGCCATTCGTGTTCCGGGAGCATCTGTCGTTTCCGGCAATCAGGAATACGATACCGATTACAGCGATTTAAATCACTATAAGCTGGTTCGGAAAGGAGAGAAAGTCGCCATTTTAGGATTGGGAGCATTCTATTCGCTGGGAGAAGCTGTTGCCAAACGTCTGAAAGAGGAATCTGGAATAGAAGCAACATTGATAAATCCACGTTATATTACCGGGCTGGATGTTGCAATGCTGGAAGACCTGAAACAGTCCCATTCGGTGGTTGTAACCTTGGAAGACGGCGAGATAGATGGCGGATTTGGTGAGAAGATTGCTCGTTTCTATGGTGATTCGGACATGAAGGTCTTGACTTACGGTGTGCGTAAAGAGTTTGCCGACCGTTACATTACAGAGGAACTGCTGAAGGAAAACCGGTTGACTGACGTTCAGATAGTAGAAGATATCTGTAAACTTTGCTGAAGTCTGTCCGGACAGGCAATATAAAGAAAAGACTATGCCACACGTCT
>HF993154.1:0-21409 GCA_000436795.1 Bacteroides sp. CAG:1076 | reverse complement strand
TATTTTATCCATTCTTTTCCCAGACTGAGTGTACAGAGTGATTCTATACGGATAGTGAAATCACCAAGACTGTTGGGGATATAAGGATAAAGTTGCGGGTTCGAATCAGAGTAGGGCAGGTATTGCACCTTGATAACCCGGATAGTACCTTGTGTATCGTAACGTCCGTCGTTATTGTCCACCATATATAATGTATCAACGAATCCTGCATCGTCAAAGGTGACTCCCCATAGCGTAACAGCGTGTGTCGACCATCTTTTCCCTAAATTAATGATGAACAAGATACCTTGTTGCGATGATAACGCCTGCTTTATAATTGCGTTGAAACCTTCGCGTGTCAGGTCGTTTCCTACATATTCTTTGCCCAGTGAATGAGTTCCCAATTGTTCGCGGAAAAATCCTGCTGCCGGATCTGTAGGATCAGTATCATATATCCGGTTGTGAAATACCCCGTTGAAGAACCAGTTTATAGCCTTTAGCGGATAGTTTCCCTGATTGGGGAAATGATTCTTGTATAGTTGGAAAATCTCACTATGCAGCATATCGACCGGCATAGCCCGTGGTCCCTTGTATGCCTTGACAGCTTCTGTTTCACGGTTCTGTTGCAGCCACCAGTGAATCAGGTTGGATGTTGCGGCAGCCCAGCACATCAGTCCGTCGCCTCCGGCTGTTACGTCTGATGGATCGATTTTGTTGCAGTCGAACCATCCGCAGTCTTTTACCCATTTCAGTTGCGTATGGTCTATGTTCCATTGTTCGGGAGCAGGCTCTTTTATCCCATATATCCATTGAGTCTTTCCGGCAAAGTTGTCGGTTGTACCTCCCTTTTGTACATTGATACGGTAAGTTATTTCTTTACCAGCTTCCAAAGCCTCAAAAGGCTTTACTTCCAGTGTTTCGGGTACCGGTACAATTGTTTCTTTTCCTGCTATGCGGATGCGTATCCAGCCTTCCGGACGCAACTCATTTGTCGCCTGTGGACATAGCAATGCCGTCCATCTTGCATTGTCCGCTTGCTGGGCAGGTGTAATCCACTGATAGTCGGACGGGGCATTCAGCGTGCCGTCTGATAAGTCGAATGGTAACAGGCGAGGAGCATGTATCTGAATTTCGGCTTGCTGTAATTGTTCCGCTGGATAGGAATCATCCTTACTTTCCAGTACGATGTGCAGCCGGTTTAGCGCATGAGTAAAATTCAGTTGTACTTTTTCTCCCGATTGGGCACGGGTTTTTGCAACCAGTAAATCGGAATGGCGGTAACCTTCTTCCTGCTGGTCAGCTTCGAGTGTATGAACATAATTGGATGAAATCTGGCTTGCCTCATAAAGCCGATGCATGGAAGCAACGTGCCATGCTGTGAACTCCACCTGCTCTCCCAACTCTTTCCAGTATATATCGGGTTTCCATGTCCCGTTTTCCAGATGCAGTGTATAGTGTTGAGAATGTCCGCTGGTGATATCTTGTGCGTATACCAGTATGGTGTCACCTTCTTCGAAATGGCCGCTGCCATCAGTATGTATAACGGCTCGTGAGCCTTGTAGCGATATATTCCATTCTACCTGACTGCCGGAAGTTTGCATTGCTTCGTTTTCTGGAAAATTTCTGTTACACGAAGCAATGCAAAAACTCAGCAAGCAGATTTTTAGAAAAGCAGTTAAGCGTAAAACCCTATTCATCATTAAAACTGTTCCTTGGTATGTATAAGTTATGTTGCCTTTATGAAGATGGAACAAAAGATGGCTTGAAAAGGGTTTTTCTTTGTTGTGGTTTTAATATTAATTATGAATTTCCGCTTCTGCTTCTAGCGTCTGCCTATTTATTTCTTGTGACTGTATAGAGTACTTTACCGTCTTTGTTTATCATGTGCAGGTTCAGTACCTTCTTGTCGGCTGTTATCAGTGAGAATCCGGTTTCACTGCTACAGAACTTTGTACCGTCGATTGGTTTAACCTCACGGCCCAGTGAACCGGAAGTGTTTACAACATAGTCGATAGAACTGTTCGGCTGGCGGACATGCTGGAAGTTATGTATGTGTCCGCATAAGTACATATCTACATTTTTATGCTTGCGGAGCACTGTGTCCAGACGTTTCTGCAAGTCGGTACGTTCGGATGTACTTTTGTCTGTATCTGCATAAATAGGGTGATGGCCCACTACCAGTACCCAGTCTTCCTTGGCCGTTGTAAGCACTGAGTCTATCCATGCCAGTTCCTTGTTCATGTCCTGTTTGCAGGCATCGGGATATTTTTCCGTATCTTTGCGGTACTTATCCAGCAAGGGTGCTGTATCTACCATGACCAGGCGGACTGTCACGCCATCATTTTCCTCTACGCGTGTATAGTAGCGGTCGGGCATTCTCCAGCGTGCACTGACATTGCTGTAGTCGATGACAGCTTGTGTGTTACCACGATATTCATGGTTGCCCAATACAGGATACCAGGGAATCATCAGGTCCGGATGGCTGTAGATAAGCTCGTAGTTCGTCATCCATAACGGATCGTTTACGCTGCGGACACCTTCAAAGTGGTGAACATCGCCGGCAGCTACCACAAATTCGATGTCGACATTTTCTGCCATTTTGCCCATCAGTTCGGCTATCGGTTTCTGGTCATAGTAACCATTTCGTCCCAAGTCGTTGGCCAGGATAAAATTGACAGGCTTTTCCAGCTTTTTCCATTCTGTTGCATTTTGAGCAAATCCGCTTATAGCGGCAAGAGCCACACACAGTGTGATAAATGTTTTCTTAATTGAAGTCATAATAAGTTGTTTTTTTATACCATGCAAAGTTCGATGCAGATTCTGAAAAAAATATGAATTATGCATCCTAAAAGATGATTTTTTTTAGAAAAGAAAAGGTCCGAAACTTTGGAATAGCCCCGAACCTTTCTTATTTGACAAAGTTTAATTTATAAATTAGAAATGATTATTTCGTTCCGTAAGCACCATAACGAGCTTCAACAGCAGGAGAAGTATAAGTCTGTCCGTTGACTTTCAAACCTTCTGTTCCGAAATAAGGAGCCATTGCTTCATCGTTTCCATCGTAAGCACCTGTCAGGACTGGAGAATCAGCTTGTACATGGAAGTCCCATGCATCCTGATAGATATAATCGGTCAGCGCTACATCGTTGATAGGGAAGTTGACAAATTTCGGATCATTGACTGCACATTCTGCTTCGCTCTTGGTAATAATGCTGTGTGCATCTACTACACCTTCATAATAGTTCTTGTGCTTGTAAGCATATCCTTCCCATGAGTAAGCTACACCCGATTCGTCTTCGAATACAATATCACTTTTCTGAGTTCCTGAAGCATAGTAATTATAGTCGATAACCGACTGGCTGCAATATCCTTCATCCGGATTGTTTGGCTGATCATAGTTAGGAGTCATGGCTCTGAACTTACAGTTTACCATCAAGTTGTTGAATACATTGACCAATGCATTCTTTTCTGCGTAGACACATCCGCCTTTTTCTCCGTCACGGCGCCATCCGGCATTGATGATTGTATTGTTATAAGCCTGAATCTTTGCCATATTGCGGTCTTCACTCTGACCAGAACTTGACAGCTTCAAGCCGTTGGTATTCGGGCTGAACATTACGTTTCCTGCGACATCGACTACACAACCTGCTTTAACATTTACTGCTTCGGCACCATCATATCCGTTGGCTGCGAAAATATTGTTAGCAATGATGGCGTTACCTCCCATCAGGTAGATACCATCCGACCAGCCGTTACGCAGAATAGAATTTGTAATGACATAGTGACCGTTGATATTGTCTGTTGTAATTTGCGGATAAGCATCGTCACCGGCTGTATAGATATTTGCATTGGCAGCAGGAGAGCCACTGATAACCTGACCACCTGTATATTCAATAATGGTATGGTCTATCAGCATTTCCGCACAGGTTGAAGTAGCTACGATACCTCCCCACAATCCGGCCAGGGCATTTGCTTCTGTACGTTCATCTTGTGGAACAGAGAATAAAATCGGTTTTTCGGCTGTTCCTTCGCAATAAAGGTTACCGTTTACTGTGAATTCAACAGGAGCATGGTTGGCACCAACTCCGTCTGTGCTTACGATAATCTGTGCTCCTTCTTTGATGATAAGGCTCTTGCCTTCGGGAACTGTATAGTGATTGGTTAGCGTTACGACTGTATCAGCAGGCCAGACAATGACATCGTCATTACTTTCGTTGCCGTTTCCTTCCGGGGTTTCTGTGTCATTTCCATTCGAAACGGTATCGTCTTCCGAACAAGCTGCCATGAAAGACAGTGTAACCAAGGCTGTTCCAGCCAATAAATAATTCTTCAGTTTCATGTTGTAATAATAATTTTGTTATTAGTGTTTAATCTTTAGTTAGTTATAATTTGTATCTGATTCCTATCATGATTGATTGTCCGTGCCATTCCTTACGTTCGATTACGTTGCCGTCTTTACGTTCTGACTTTACAGTTTCTGTTTGCGGACTGTTTTGGATGAATCGAAGCAAAGGTGTATCCAGTAAGTTGGACGCTTTGGCAAAGATGCTGATGCCATTCTTGAAACTCTTTTCAACGGAAGCATCCAGTTGCATGTAACCGTCTTCCCAGATATCATCGTTGTACCAGTTAGAAATATCGCTCAGGCGTTTTCCTGTATAGCTTCCGGCGATTTGTCCTTCCCAGCCGTATTTGGTACTCTTGAAGAGCAGGGACAGATTGGCTACGTGGGCAGCCTGTCCGAACAGCGGGCGGGTCTGTGAAATACTCTTTACGTCATTGCCTTCCATGATACGCTTGTTTGTGGTGATGGAAGAATGTGTGTAAGTATAGTTTGCCTTGATTCCGAACCAGTTGAAGTATTTCATGATATCTACTTCCACGCCCAGGTTGGTAGCATTACCAAAGTTCATCGGTTTGTAATAAGTATCTTGTCCCTCGTTCAGCAAACCATATTCAATCGGGTTCTTCAATCTTTTATAGAACATGCCCACCATGAACTGTTCGGATGTTTTGGGAAAGAATTCATAACGCAAGTCGATGTTGTCGGCTACTGTATGTTTCAGGTCGGGATTACCTTTTTCCTTATAGTCTTCGTTGATGATGCTGTAAGGTACAATTTCGAAGAAACTCGGGCGGTTGATGGAACGTGCGTATGAGAAACGCAGGTTGGCATTTTTGTGTACTCCGTATTTTACGTGAAAACTTGGCAGTACATCGGTATATTTCTGGTTGCCTTCCGGATCCGCATTATCGGTAGGAAACTCCAGTACATATCCCTGATTGGTGTGTTCCATACGTACTCCTGCAATGAACTCCCAGTTGCGGTAAGTATATTTTGCCATTCCGTAGGCTGCACCGATTTTTTCCGTCGCATCATAGTTCAGCGGATCGGTGATGTTTCCGTATTTTTGTGGAGTAAACAGAATTTCATCGTAGTTGTTCCAGTCCTCGCCCTGATACTGTGGATCTTTCGCTCCTGTAGCAGAGTTGAACGTATATTCATTGAAGAAGCTGTTGCGCTTTTTGTCGCGGTACATACCTCCTGCCGAGAAGTCGAATACAGAACCGTTGTCCAGTTTCAGTTTGTACATCAGGTCTACATAGCCCGTTTTATCCTTGTCGGAATTATGTTCCCACCGACGGGTAGCTGCTCCCGAGGTCTGGACATGGCTTCCTTGCATAAAGATTTCTGTATTGTCAGGGGTTTCGCTGTAAGCTTTCGAAATGACGGCCGACCAGTTCAGGCGGAGAGCTCCGTCGTCCAGAAAAGCATGTTCTCCCTTCAGGGTAGAATTGATGATGTACTGGTGGTTCCATTTCATACGTACCGAGCCTTCCTCGTCGTCGTGACTGTCACGAACTTCGGCCTCGCGCATGTCCATGTAACCGTTGTACCATGTCAGTTTATGGTTGGCACTGATTTGATAGTCCAGTTTGGCATGTGCCCCGATTCGTGTCTGCTGGGAAGAATAGTTACGGTATTCGATGCCATTGTGTGTGGTTCCCGGCTGGTAATACAACTGACTTTCCTTGCCTCGATAGGTGTTCAGGAAACTTCCTGCAAGCATTACACCCAGTTTGTCCTGAAAGAAACGGTCGCCGTAAGACAGTCCGGCTGTCAGGTCGGGCAATGGCTTTTTCCATGTCATGTGCAGATTGTCGGTTGTGAAATTATCCATTGTCACCCGGTTGTCTTCCGGTTTTCCCATCTGTTCGTAGGGTGACTGCTTGACGATTGCTCCATGATTGAACGACTGGAAGTCGCGGTCGAAATACATGGCGTTGTATCCGGTTGAAACATTTGCTGTAAACTGTCTTTCGGAAGGGGCATCCTTCATAATCAGATTCACGGCACCGCCGATTCCATCACCTTCCATGTTTGCAGTAAGCGACTTGGTTACTTCCAGTCGGTCCAGCATTTCCGACGGGAAAATGTCCAGCGGAACAAAACGGTTCTTGTTGTCCGGACTCGGAATCTTTACTCCGTTTATCAGTGTATAGTTGTAACGCTTGTCCATACCGCGAAGAATAGCATACTGACCTTCGCCGCTGCTGTTACGTTCGATGGTTACACCCGACATACGCTGTATTACGTTTGCTACTGTAATATCCGGTGAAAGCTCGATAGCCTTGGCACTCATCACGTTTACCACGTTCATGGCCGAGCGCTCGATACCGCGTGCTCCGGCTTCCGTACGTCCGGGATTGCTTGCTACCACCGTAACACCTTCCAGTACGACGTCGTCGCTTTTCAGGGGAATGACGATTTCTGTATCCTTACTTCCAATCTCTATTTCACATTTCTTATATCCCACGTAGGAACATACCAGTGTATACTTGGGACGTGCTACCGACAGGTTAAAGCTTCCGTCCATTCCCGATACTGCACCTTTACCGGGCTCTTCTTTAATAAGAATGGAAGCTCCGATAATTTCCTCGCCTGTCTGTGCGTCTGTTACTTTACCTTTTATGTCTCTTGCATGGATGTTTGTAGTCGCAAGAAGTAGTAAACCTAATACCAAACTTGATTTCATCTGTTTTTTTTATTTTGACGCTGCAAATGTATGCCTTGTGTTTTTCATGGTGGTTTCGGCGATATTTCAAAAATAATACAAAATGGAATTTGGGGAGTTTTGTACGTTTTTATTGATGTCTGAAGAGGGCGAAAAAAAACATGCCGACGTTTTCGGAAAAACGTGGGCACGTTTTAGGGAAAACCTCGGCATGTTTTTTTAAAATTTGTACAAAAAATAAGTGAAACGTCAGCATCTTTTTTTTAAGAGCTGAAAACGCCTTCAGAACAGGCTGTAGGGCTGTTCCGGCTTAGTCGTCGGATTTGGATACGGCTACGGGCAGTTGTATGTTTTTTTCTACCTGCATCCAGTAGTTGTATACATCTTTCCAATGGTAGTAAGGTGCCATGTCTGTATCTACCGGCAGTGTGACTTCACGTTCGTTGAGCAGGATTTTAACCAGAATATCGTCATTGCCGGGCTTGCGGAAGAAGATAAGCTGGATGTTTCCACACATCGGGATAATCCGGTAGGTGCGGTAAGTATCGGCTATTTTCTGCCAGTCGGTCGTGGCGCAAGTCAGCTTGTTGATACCCATCAGTGCAGCCAGTGGGGCAAGGTTCGTATCGTGTCCGTAGCGTAAGGTCACGCAGTTTTTCTTCGAGGCGATGACTGTATCGGCTGTCTCGATGAAATTCTTCAGCAGGTTACGTTCCAGCTTGTACATGCACGAGCCGCTCAGCGGAGAAGCTCCTTTTTCGTAATACCATTCAAAGTTGTTGCGTTGCCACAGGTCGTAACGTTCACGAGGAGTAAACAGGAAAGAAAGGTCTTTCTGCTGGTAGCTGCTCTGGCTGATACCGTCGAGTTCGAATAAATCCTGCATCAGTTGTACGGGATTCTTTACGCTGTCTGGTTCTACAAACAGTTGTTTCATCAGGCGTTGCGGATGAACATACACACTGTCGGCAGCACGGTATACACTGTCGGCGTTGGCCAGATGCATTTCTTCGTATGTCGGATTCTTATATTTTATATAATAAGCGTCGTGTTCGCTGGCATCCGTTGTAATGGTCAACTGCGGATTCAGTCCTTTCAGTTCCACGCATGCGGCAGCCATCGAGAGAAATGCGCGTGTCTTATACGTAGACCGTGCATCGACATGCGTACCGTTCGAAAATACTTGCGGGTAGTTGGCGTACATACGCTGTATCAGTTCCCGGTGCTGCTGTGCACCTTTGGGAGTCAGTTCACCGTATCTGCCTTCGGCTTCCGCAGCCAGCTTTTCGATAATGCTCAGGGCACGCTTGCCGTCGGCTGTAAGTTGATTCCGCTGTGCCGCTTCTCTCAGAATACTCAGGGGTACGTCGTATTTTTTCTTTTTGGTGAGGTAGCGTGAACCGTGGCGGGCAAAGGTGGAAATATAAAAAGGTGTATAGCCTTCGGGGGCGGGAGTGAGCGATGTTTCCGGTGCCTGATAGGCATAATATTTGCCGGCAGCAAGTGCTGGATTGGCATTGATTTCCTCGAAAGCGCTTTGGGCTATTGCCGGAATAGATATGAATCCGGCCAGTAACATAGAAATAACTGTTTGTTTCATTTGATTTTTTCGATTGGTTCAGCATGCAAAAATAAGGGCTTTCCTCCCATAACCATATATTTGTCCGGAAGAGATTGCTGTCTTGGCGATGAATGAAACAGAGGTGTAATATGAATGTAATAATGAAGGAAGCCGTTTCAAACAAGGAATTCCCTGTTTGAAACGGCTTTATATGGGCGATGTTTGTGTAAACAGATTTTGTGCCGGTAATCGTTTGTACTCCTTATTTATATATAAGGTATCTGATAAAAAGGTAACCTCCGAACACCTGCAAGGCCATGCCCGGCAGTCCGATTCGGAAATCTTGCAGTGCTGTATGAAGACTGCCGCTCAACAGCCATTCTCCCAGCGTGCCAGTTACCTGATAGAATGCTACTACCAGCAACAGAAGAAGCACGGAAACCTGTTTGCTGCGGTGTGCAATGTATCCGGCTCCGGCGGCAAGGAGTACAGATTTCATCAAGATGGCAGGGAGCACGGCGGGAGCGGGCATTCCGAACAGCCAGGAGTTGACCAGCGGAGAGGCTATGGCTGTCAGCAGTCCGGCTTTCCATCCATATTTGTAGGCACCGATGAGCGTGAAGAAATAAATGGGCAGCCACGTGGTTCCTCCTGCGGGGAAGAGGTGGAACAACTGAGGCAGTACGACATTCCCGGCTACGAACATCAGCGCAGTCAGGTAAGTCTGTATCTCATTGTAATCCAATGAATAAAGTTTTACGGTCGATTTCATGATATGTCTTTGTTTTAAATATGATTCTTGTTTCTGAGTTGTGCGACAAACGCTTTGATGGCAGGAAACATTTCTTCGGGAGTATTCAGATCCTTGCAGGCTGTTTCCAGCGGACATCTTCCGGTTTTGTCACGGTTGACGATGAAGGGTGTTTCTTCCTTAAAGTCAGTCGGGATGCCGGCTGCGCGCAATACGGAAAGAGCTGAAGAGCTGATGACATCGGCATATACCTCTTTCATCTTTCCCAGCACGATGAGGGCGGCAGCCCCTTTCCCGATAACCTTGTCGGCTATGCGGGCACCTTGCATGAACTCCTTCTTGTTTTCGTACAAATCGTACAGGTCGGCTACTCCGCGACGGGTAAAGGTACGGATTTTTCCTTCCTTTTCTATTACGCACGAATAGCCTCCCGTATGTAATGTTTCAATCAGTTCTTCCATCGGGTTACAACGTTTCTTGCTTGAGCTGTTCTACATACTGGTCGATGCGGTGCAGTTCTTTCGGTATGTCGATGGACTGCGGGCAGTGAGGTACGCACTGGCTGCACCCGATGCAGTGGCTTGCCTGACGCAACTTCGGGACACTTCGGTCGTAACCTACCAGGAAGGCGCGCCGTGCCTCGGCGTAATTCTCGTCGAGCTTGCTCTTTGGCATATACCCTTCGTTCACACACTTGTTATAATGAACGAGGATGGCAGGTATATCGATGCCGTAGGGGCAGGGCATACAATACTTGCAGTCGTTGCACGGAACGGTAGGGTAGCGTAGCATTAGCTGGACTGTTTCTTCGAGGAAGTCTTTTTCTTCCTGTGTCAGCGGTACAAGCGGCGAATAAGTACGTATGTTGTCTTGCAGATGTTCCATGTAAGTCATACCGCTCAATACCGTCAGCACCTTTTCGGGTGAGCCGGCAAAACGGAAAGCCCACGAAGCTACACTGCCTTCAGGATTGCGTTCTTTCAAACGTGTGAACACGTGTTCCGGAATATTCGAGAGTCGTCCGCCCAGCAACGGTTCCATAACGACTACCGGAATGTTTCGTTTGCTGACTTCGCTGTACAGATAGTCGGCATTGATGTTGTTGCCCGACGCATGTTTCCAGTCGGAATAGTTGAGCTGTATCTGTACAAAATCCCAGTGTACCTTGTCGTGCAAGGCAAGTGCCTTGTCGAATTCCTCCTTGACGCCGTGAAACGACCATCCCAAGTGTCTGATTCTTCCTGCTTCGCGCTCTTTCAGCAGGAAATCCAGCAGCCCGTTGTCGAGAAAACGTCCTTCCAGACCTTTCTTACCCGGTGCACCCAGCATGTGAAGCAAGTAGTAGTCGATGTAATCTACTTGTAGTTTCTCCAGTGAATTATGGTACATCTTTACTCCAAAGTCATAGTCAGAGTTCGAGAAGTTAGACATCTTCGTCGCAACAAAGAACTTTTCCCTCGGATGACGTTTCAGGGCAATACCCGTCGATGTTTCCGACCATCCTTGCACATATACAGGGGCCGTATCGAAATAATTCACCCCGTGTTCGATGGCATAATCCACCAGCCGGTTCACTTCTTCCTGATCGATGACATTACCTGTGCCGTCGGGGGCAGGGAGTGTCGGCCAGCGCATGCATCCATATCCTAACAGAGATACCTTATCTTTATATGGAGGAAAGTTGCGGTATGTCATTTTACCGATTGGTACCGGAGTATTTCCTTCTTTTTCCGTGTCTTTTTTAGGCGAACATCCGTAAAGCGAGGCAGTTGCTCCCAGTGTACTGATGCCTACAATCTTCAGGAAATCCCTGCGGTTAATATTGTGTTGTTTGTCCATTTTCCTATAAATTTTTGAAAAGAGTTAGCCTGAAAAATAAATTAAATCACACGATGATGTTCGTGCCCTTCCACATAAATGGCGCTGAATGGACGTGCCGGACAGAGGTTTTCGCAGGCTCCGCAACCGATACAGCGCTCGGTGTTGACGGCGGGAATCTTGAGCGATTCCGGATTTCCGGCTTCCGATGGAATCATGGAGATGGCATTTACCGGACAGTGGCGTGCACAGTTGCCGCATTCCTGCTTGTCGGTAAGTGGAATGCAGTAGTCTTTTACCCATACGGCATGTCCGATTTGAATGGATGATTTCTCGGCTTTGTCTATTTTAAGAATAGCTCCTGCGGGACAGACTTCCGAACATTTGGTACATTCCGGGCGGCAGTAACCGCGTTCGTAAGACATGGTAGGTTGCATAAAAGTATCGAGCGACTGCGATGGACGCAATACTTCGTTGGGACATGCCGACACACACAACTGGCAGGCTGTACAGTGTTGCTGCATGTTGCGTGCGCTTTGTGATCCCGGAGGAGTAATCGGTGTCTGGCGCTTCGGCGCTTTCTTCTCGATGATGTCTGCCAGTCCGCCGTCCATCTTGATCTTTTCAGCTTTTTCGGCAACTTGTGCCTGAATGGAAGAGGTCAGCAGAAGCAGGGAGCTGGCAAGAAACTCTCGTCTGTTCTCGCCTTTCGGCTGGGCAGCCGGTTGGCCTTCGGCCTTTTTAGAGTAAGCAAACCGGTAGTGGATAGCATCTTTCTTGCATTTTCCGATGCAGTTCATACAAGCCACACACCGGCTGTGGTCTACCTGATAATTGCCAGTATCGATGCACGATGCCTTGCAGTTGCGGGCACACAGCGTACACTTGTTGCATTTCTCCTTGTCGATACTGATGCGGAACAAGGAGAAGCGTGAGAGGAATCCCAAGATTGTACCTACCGGACAAATGGTGTTGCAGTAAGTGCGGCCGTTTCTCCATGCCAGAACAATGACGAGCACTGCCATTGCTATGGCTATAATAAAGGTAGGCAGGCTTTTGAGCCATACATCTGTGCGGTAAAACGTATAACTGTCTATCCGTTCCGCAATGGCTGCCAGCAGGTTGTTGCCCCAGATCCATACAGGCTGGAAAACATTATTGGCCATTCGTCCGTAAATGCCATACGGGTCGAGCAGTGCAACAAAGGCATGTATGCCGGCAATGAAAGCGACTACCAGCAAAATAAGCATGACATACCGCAGCCAGCTCTTGGGCTTGGAATAGGTGTAGGGCATTTTTTTCTTCCCTTTGCCTATGCGCGCCACAATGTCCTGAAAGACTCCCAACGGACAGATGACCGAACAATAAATACGACCGCCTACCAATGTAAGCAAAACCAAGAATAAAATGACTCCGGCGTTGAGTGCCAGTACCGCAGGTAGAAACTGTATCTTGGCCAGCCAGCCGAACCAAAGATGCAAGATGCCTGTAAAGTCTACGAAGAGTAGCGTAATGAGCAGGAAACAAATCGCTGCCAGTATCCTTCTGATTTTCCGTAGCATGATTTTGATTTTTAAGATTTACTTGCCAAAACTGTTTGATAGCAAAAGTACGAAAAATCTTGTATGGGCGAATATTTGTCACAAAGAAATTAAAAAATATATCATATATTCATGGAAATGTTGAAAATACCGTAAAAATATAACTCTGTGGCAGTGGCGGATAAAAGGAGGGTACTTATGGATAACGATGTATTTGTCTGTTTGATAGTAAAAAAAAACGGGCTACTTATCACAAGCCACCCGTTTACCGTATATCATTAACCTTAATATACCATTATTAGTTGACAAGACAGATATTCTTAATTAGTCTGTTTGGAGCAATGACTACTGTGCAGTGGATGTCCAGTTGCTGCCGCCTTTGTGGAAGAACTTGTCGCTTTGTGTCCGGCTGAATTTAAGTCCTCCTTGAGTTGCATAATTTCCCGGATAACTTTCGGTTACGTTACCTTGGTTATCCACGATATTGAACACCACTTTCAGGTTGTTATACTCAGTTACGCTGTTGTAAACAAACGGATGGTACATATTTAAAGAACTCTCGTTGTTAATAGCTATCATATCACCCGGCCAGGAGTTCAGGTAGGTCAGGTTGCCGTTGCCGTCGTCGTTGTAGAGGAAGACGTGGGTGTAGCCCTTTACATAGAACTCGATGTCGTAGGACGTTTCCACCACACGTGAAGCGTAGACGCAGCGCACCGACATGCCGTTTCGTCTTTTGTTGGGATCTGAGTCCTGAAATATTCTGTATCGGCCCGCCGAAGCATTGCTACCCGAGAACTTCATGAATTGCAGCCAGTAGCCGCGTTCCGTGCCGCTGGTGCCCAGGGCGGCTGTCCGGGTCCAGTAGTAGCCGGCATTGGCATCGCCGGCTGCCTGGTTGTCGTCATAGTACATGCGGTTCTTGGGGAAGTAGACGGTGCCCTTGTCCGACAGGTAGTGTGAACTCCAGTAGTTCACTCCCGTATTCACCACATACTCGTTGCGGAACTTCGGGTCGGCAACCAGTGCATTGAACTCCGACATGTACGGTACGCGGAAGCCTTTGGGACAGATGTCGTCGAAAATAGCCGGCTCGTTGTTTTGGGGTGCGCCGGCGACGCAATACAGTCCGCCTGCCGAATTGTCGCGCAGCGGCCAGTCGCCGTCGCCCAGCAGGCTGCCGCCGTTGCCGTCCTGCATGTAATATCCGCTCGACTTGGCTCCCAAGTTGCGGTCCAGCCAGTAGTTGCTGCCCATCTGTATGACCTCGTAGTAGTACCACCCCTGATCGTTCTTTTCACCTGTCTGGTGATTGCCTGCCCCGTTGTCGTAGGCAAAGACTCCCGTGTGGTAGAGGTCGTAGGACAGGGTAGTACTGCGTCCGGTTTCATTGTCGGTCAGTACTATCCTGAAAGCATCCTTTCCATAGCGGTAGGCGTCTGTTACGATGCTTCCATCAGGCTTCTGCATATCCAGCAGGCTGTTGGTAAAGGTGAAGGATTGGCCGGCCAGTGTAGTCCCTGTCAGGAATGATGAAGCTTTATCTATCGTGACGCCACGGCCCTCGGGCGACGTCGTGCCATCCCAGAACAGCAGCTTGTCTTCGTATCCCTCTGCCAGTTCCACCTTCCACGATACATTTGAATATGCTGAGTTGTCTGTTTGATTGGGCAAGGTAAAGGTATAGACAAACTGCAGGAAGTCAGACATCGGGAAGTGGAAACCTTCGGTACGTATCTTGCCGCCCATGTCGTCCGGAGTGATGCCGTAGAGCTTTTTCGTCGGGTCGGTCTCTTTTCCACGAATGAAATTCCAATAGTCTGTGTATGTGTCTAAATCTTTCGTACCAGTAATGGACCATGTATTCTCATCGCGTTCATATTCTTTCGCCAAGAGTGAGATAGTGCCGAACTGGTCGTTCAAAAACTCTTCCTCTTGTGTTACCACTACATCCCGATTCAATCCTCCTGCCGATACGTGGATGATGCTGTAGCGTTTATTGCCCGAAAGATTGCCGGCGGTGACTTTTACCCGGTAAGTGTAGAGGGTACCGGTTTCTTCACCGTCGTTCAGCATTGTGGTTGCTGTAGGTATGCTGTTGTTGTCCAGCGTCAGCCAGTAGGCGTCCTTTGTGTCTACCTCCACCTTCAGGTCGGTGGGAGTGCCGGGATAGTATTTGATGTAGAACTCTTTCGTGTCGTTCGCCTGTGCTCCTATCTCGATGGTGTCGCTTACTCCCAGCTCCTGACTCCCGTCGGTTATCATATTATATACGGTAGGCTGGTGGTCGTAGATGGTGGCGGTGAGGTTGGCAGGGTCATGTTCGGCGGCTTCTTCCTTGGTGGCATAGCCCGGGCCGCTTACTCCAGTGATGCGTACTTCGTAGTGGTGGTTGGGCATTATGTCCAGCCAGCCCTTTTCGTCTTTCAGGTTGATGCGGTAGTAATGGCTTTGATAGGTCCCGTCATCTTTGAAATAGCCTTCGATGATAAGGAAGGACTGAGAATCTTTGTTGCTGGGGCAGAGGTAAAGCGGATAGTTCCCATACAGATACGCTTCTCCATAAGCAGGTGATACGGGCACACTGGCTTCTGCTCCCGCCAGTATGCTTCCAACGTTGTCGCAATTCTTCGCCGTGAAGCTGACAAGGCTGAAGTTATCCACTCCTTCCGTCTGTACCGTGACTTTCGCCGCGGTTCTGTACAGCGGAATGTCGTCTATCACCAGGTCGATGCCGGGAATGGTGGTATACATCCTGCCGCTCATTACGAAGGGTGCTTCGGAATCGCTGTCGGTGAGCATCGACCGGATTTCGCTCAGCGGGGTACTGTCTGTACTGATGTATTTCAGCTGTTCATCGGCATTGGCCACGATGTATATGTACTTCTCTTTCCTCGATGCCTCCAGTTGCGCGGTGAATTTCTTTCGACCATCTCCTGCGTCCGTCAGGTCATTGGATTCCAGTTTTTTCATCTGTTCCAGCACGGCGAAATCGTCCGTCGAGTCGAATACCAGCAAATAGAGGTTGTCCACCCTGTTCTCATCCGCATCGGCACGTGTCAGTGCTACATTCTCCGTCTGCGCCACGTTGAGTATGAACGTCATTTCCACCAGTTCTCCGTCTTTGGGCAGGCGGCTTCCTATCTCTTCGTCCGTGCACGAGGCAACGGACAGAAGGAGGAAAAGGCAGACACACAATATTGTCAGTTTATTATAGGTATACTTCATAGTCATAATTTTTTCCGGTTACAGTTTTCCATTTGCTGCTATAGATGGTCAGGTTTCCGGTTTGGGGATTGCCACCGTTGTTATGCAGCTTGTAGTTGATGTCGCCAGTAGGTCGCCATGCGTCGGATACGGTAACATCATAATAATATCCTGTTGCAGTGTCGTACACTAAGTCCTCACCAACGTTCCAAGTTTTGTAGACGGCGCCATTGGGAATCCACAGGTGGATATCGTTGTAGCCGGAGCTGTTATTGGTCAGCCAGATGCGGTACGTACCATCCTTAAATGTCATCTTGTCCATAATATTCGGCTTATCATCCACAAACTCGTTCTTGTCGCCCTGCGTATAGTCGTAGAGAAACCAGCCGTCCTTGTCGGCAAAGTTGTAGAGCGGCACACCGGGAACCATGTGGGCGGGGTAGCGGTGTTGAACATCTTTTTCGTCACTTTCGTGTCCATCGGCAAACATTATCAGTGCCTTGCCCGGCTCTGCCAGCAGGGGCAGGTCGAAATAGTACCAGCCGGGGTTTTCAGTGTCCACTTTCATCTTTACGCCCGGCCACTTGCGGTTGACGTTATAACCGGCGCAACAATCCTCGCGGAAGCTGGGGCAGTAGTCCACTCCCCAATAATATTCCTCAGTTGCGGTGGTCGGATCTCCGTCGATGTCGGACAAGGGGTCGAACCCCGTTGTAGCAGTCACGATGCTACCTTCTGTCGCAGTTGGCCAATAGTTGCCGATTGGCCCTCCTTCGTCCGTCCAGCCTTTGAAGGTGACACATCCCGTGAAGCCGTAGAGAATGGCGTTTTCGCCTTCTGGGTTACTTGGAATCTGTACCTCAGCTCCACCAGGCGTATACAGCGGCTGATACACATAGATGTGCGGGTTGGTCCAGTTGTCGGTCAGTGGACGGAAGTGCAGACGATAGGATGTAGCGTTGGGGATGATTTGCAGGGTAACGGTAGCCGTCAACTCCTTATCGTAGCCGGTGGCAGTAAAGTTGTAAGTGGCAGTAGTGGCAGTAGGAAAATTGCCCGACACATAGGGCTTGTCCAGCGTGCACACCAGTGTACCGGTGCCGTCGTTTACCGTTCCGTTATAGGCATTGGTTGCTGTGAATGAGATACCGTCGACAGCCGTGCCCAGATTGTTGATGTCTTTGTTGGTCACCACCTGTATATTGGTCAGGTTGGTACGGTAGGTATATGACACGGCATAGGTCGTCAGGTTTGATACTTCCTTGATGTAGACCGTATAGTTCTGCGGCGTCACGATGAGGTAGGGTTCGAGCTTCAGGGGGCTGACCTCTATCTTCTTCTTCAAGCCGCCCGCTACGATGTAGAAATACTTGGCTATTCCTTCGATGGTTGCGGCATCGGCCACGGGCGGCATGGCGGGATGGATGCGCACGGTGAACGAGGTATAGATTCCTGCCTCATTTTTGTTGAATTTTACTTGGTAGATATCGGTTTCCGTACCATTGGTCAGTTTATACTTGGGGCTTTCGTAGCTCAACATGGGAGCATCGGTTTTGCAGGCTACCGTGATGTCTTGTCCGGCTTCCAGTCCTACGCTGGTCTGTGCCACGTAGAGATGGTAGGGGCCGTTGAGTTCGGCATCTATGGTCTGCAGTGTCCAGTCTTTCACGGCGGCGGTAGCTTCTATCTTGTTACCCAGACCGGTGATGCGACCGGTGATGTCGTATAAGCGACCCCGGGGAAGTTGGCGTATTCCGTTGCCTTCAACTGCGTCAGACTGCCCTTGGGTATCGCCCAACTCGATAGTGTACTCTAATGAAGCACGCGAAACGCCATTGACTGTGTAGAGTGTGGCGGCAATGAGCATCTGCGACTGGTCAGCCTGTGTTTCTGCCGTAACGTAGTGTTCGGGCAGGTAGAAGGTGCCGCGGTAGGCCCATTGTCCGGCTTCGGTATATTTGATTGTAGCTTCGCTGAAAGTATAGTTGTTGTCGGGATCGTCAGGGTTGTAGGTTCCCACGTGGTACTTGCCGTTGAAGGCGCCCGATGCATCGGTGTCGAACAGCGTCAGGTCGGCGGTGATGTTCGTGCCGGGCAGCAGTGGGGCGCGATCGGCTATGTTGCGGACGCTGACTCCGTCAATCATCAGCACATTGTTGTCGAAGGCATTGGAAATGCCGGCATTATCGAACACCAGCGTGTAGCGTATCTTGACGCAGGTGTACACCAGATCGGCCAGGACGCTTTCGGCTGATGTGGACGACAGGGTATAGTCCTCCTGTCTTTGGTAGACCATAGGTAGACCGTTACCGGTAGGGCTGGGCAGGCTAACCTCGTTGCCCTCCTTGTACTTCAGGATGATGGCCTTCAGTTCGTCTTCCGTGGTGCCGGTCGTCAGTTCGGGTATGTTGGCTACGACGTAGATGTGGTAGGTGCCATACTTCATCCGGATGTCGTAGGTTTTGTAGTCATGCGTCAGCTCGTCGGTGTCCAGTTTCTTCACCAGCGTTTCGCCGTCGGTGGTAGGGTAAGCCAAAAACCAGAGCGAGGTGATGCGCTGCTCTTCGGCCGTGGCGTCATGTTCGCCAGTTTCGTTGGTCGTGGGCACGGAGCGGGTGAGGGGTACGCTGAGTTGCAGCACGCCTTCGCCCTCGCCGGCCAGTGGCATGTCGGTGGTAGACAAGTCGGTCGTGCACGATAGGAGGTTTACCATCCATACCATCAGGGCTATGAGTTTGTATATGATGTGTCGGGTCATGGTGCGTTACAGTTCGGTCTGGTTAAACACAAGCGTCCAAGCATTGATTTGTATGGACATCATTACTTCTTGTCCCGCGTTGTTGTGGCCCATGATGAGGATTACCTGGTAGCTGCTTTCGCGGTCGAGGTATTCCTGCAGCGACATGTCGGCGTGCACCTCCAGTTTCATCAGGTTGAGGTACTTCTGCAGGTCGATGTCGAACAGGTCTTGCTGTTCGCGTTCGTTACGCACAGTGAAACGTACGGGTACATCGTCGGTGAGTCGTAGGGTATTCAATTCGGCCACCAGAGCGTGAAGGTCGGTGGCGCGGGTCGGGGCGGCATCGTTGCTGATGGTGGCCTCGACGAGGGTATGAGGACGGTAGACCAGCGGTTCGCACTCGCAAGGCTCGTTCTGATGGTCGAGCATGCGGTTGGCGGTGGTGATGCCGAAAGAATAGTCGTCCTTGGACAGGGCGTTGCCCTCGGTGTCTTGCAGGAGCACGCGGAAGCGCTTGACATCCTTCACCAGCGAAATGGTAGCATAGGACGGAGCATCGGCTTTTACTTCAAAATCGGCTAATTGTCCGTGCCACACGTCGGTGAGGCACTGGTCATACTCGTCTTCCTCGGTCTGAAGGCACAGCATCAGATCGTCTACAGTAGATGTGCCGCGCTGCAGGTCGCAGTTAAGGTTGTAGCAGTCGGTGTCGGTCAGCAGACCAGCCCAAGCTACGAGCTGATAATGACCTGGTACCAGTTGCAGTGGCATGCGGTAGCCGGCATCCAGATGCGGGCCACTGTCTTGTAGGGAGGAAATGAACCGTCCGTCATCATCGAAGATAAACAGCATTACGTCGTTCACCTGCGATGGAAAGGCGTCGGCAAACTCCATGTTGTAGTCGTAGACAAAACGTACCTCGCACGGGCAGTCCACTTCGTTTTCATAGATACACGAACTGAACAGCCCCAGTAGTGAAAAGCATAATGCGAATGTTATCTTTTTATATAAACGGTTCATAATTTCTTTATTTCTTTTTATTTAAGGTTACCGGTTCCGTTTCGCCAGGAGGCGGCGGAGGGGAATGAGGGTTTATCATATAGGAAAGAAGGGCCGGTCTTGGGCGTTTGTCATGTTGTTATGTTATCCTATTAAAGACCGGCGTCCTTCTTTCTTAAAAATGAAAACTAATTTTGATATGAGGACTTTATTGTCGAAAGTATTATTCTAAGGTGACATCCTGTTTTACAAGTACCCACTTCTTAACAGTGGCTTGTACTTGAATGGTTGCTTTGGCAGGATCATCGGGGTCTGTAGGATCTTTGTAGGTAGGTTCGTAATGTCCGAGTGCATTGATACCAGTTACCTTCAGTTCATACCAGTGGTTGCGTACAGTTCCGTATTTTCCTGCTTCCATTTGTGCACCTTTGGGATTATGCTTAATCCATGCGGTATAGTAGCAGACACCGGCTTCATAAAGGTGTACATCGGCTGGGGCTTTAGTCAGATAGCCTTCAAAAGCTGTATTAATAGCGCTTGCCTCTGCACTTAAGTTCTTGTCGATGGCACAATAAAGGTAGGCAGCGTTTTTGTTCTTGAAGATGAATCCCTTGTATTCATAGAAAGAACCTGCTTTTGGGCCTACTTCCAGTTCGTCTTTAAACATATTATCAGTGATAGCCGCATTGTGAGTGTCTAACGCCAGTACAGCTGTAAATTTCTGGCTATAGATATCTGTTCCATTTTGTATAAGGACAGAGTAGCCATTGTTAGTATCGGGTGTATAAGTCACTTTATAGACTACACCTGTGGTTTGTCCGTTCAGTTGCGCTGCTGCTGCCATTGTATTTTCGGGGCAATAGAAAGCGGCTGCACTCGGATTTGAAAAATCAGATGCTTTAGCTTGGGCAAAGTTGTTTTCGAGGTCCGTTGTATTGTTATAGTTGGGGTCTTCCACATAGAAATACTTTGTCCATGTGTTTGTCGCTGCTACAGATACTTTCTTTTTAGTCAGGTACATCTTCTTGTTGAGATTGATAAGAGATACACCGTTTAGTGTAGCTTTTGCTATTTCAGTAGGACCGTCCTTTACACTTAATTCTTGATTATCAGTGTTGTCGAATGTTACCTTGCTGACTACACGTTCGATGTTGGCTTTAACAAGATGCAGGGTTTCTGGATTACTTTCTGTTTTTCCATCATCATCTACTTCTTCACCGATGGCTGTTTGTGTAAAGTCAGTTGTTGTTACATCGTCGGCATTGGTCATGAAGAAAGCATTTTCGTTGCTAAGACTTCCGGTAATAGTGAAGGTCTGTTTCATATCGGTGCTACCAACGATTACCGGTGATAAGTTTTCTTTGTTCTGTTCGTAATTGGCGAGAACATATACTTTATATTTGCCGGCATTAACGGTAAATGGTTTCGTAGAGCGTACTTCTTTTTTGGTGGTGATTTCTGTTTTCAGTTCAGGCGTGATAACTTGCTGTGCAATGTCATTTTCATCAGCCAACACTACTGTAATGCTCTGAATGTTGTTTTCTGATGCAGAGGCTGCGATGTCACCACCTGTGCTGCCAGATGTTGTGGTACGTGTACCGGTGGTACTTGATGAAGCTACACTAATCATGATTTGTGCGTATGCTTCCCCTTCATTCAATTTTCCATAGTTCGCAGGGTCATCTTCATTGCTGCATGAGCAGAAGACTCCAAGGCCCAGAAGGCCAGTTAAGAATAGATTTTTCATTTTCTTTTTCAATACTTCGGTAAATTTTTACCGAAAGATTAAAAGTTAAA